>JAJXDX010000060.1:389-8724 GCA_021640185.1 Oscillospiraceae bacterium
CGCGGTTGATCACGCGCCATTTCGTGCCGTACCAGTCGCCGAAATACCACACCTGTGCCCGGTCGCTGTCGTTTTTCTCGGTCAGCGTCAGCGCACCGTCCGCGATCGTCAGGTACAGGCCGTTCTCGGCGTTCTTCAGCCGCCAGTCACTGTTCGCCGGATCGACGCTCTCGGCGATCCACTTCTCGTGATCGCCGCCGGTCGATGCGCCCTGCGCGATCAGCTTGGCCGTCGCGGTCTTGGCCTCGTGCTCGCCCGACAGGATGCAGGGCGTCGTCGCCGGGTCGCTGCCCATCAGGTTCATGCAAAAGATGAAATAGGCCTTGCCGTCCGCGATGGTCGTTTCCCAGCCGGTGTTGCTGCCGACGCTCACGCCGGTCGTGCTGATGCTGATCAGGTGATCCGCACCGCCCTTGAAGTCCTTGTCGGCCAAAACGCCGCTGCCGCCGTTGAGGGCAAGATACTCGCCCGTGCCGCGGTTGATCACGCGCCATTTCGTGCCGTACCAGTCGCCGAAATACCACACCTGCGCCCGGTCGCTCCCGTTTTTCTCGGTCAGCGTCAGCGCACCGTCCGCGATCGTCAGATAAAGGCCGTTCTCGGCGTTCTTCAGCCGCCAGTCGCTGTTCGCCGGATCGACGCTCTCGGCGATCCACTTCTCATGATCGCCGCCGGTCGATGCGCCCTGCGCGATCAGCTTGACGTTCCCGCTGCTCTTGGCCGACGCGATGCCGAAGCTCATCACCGAAAGCAGTGACACCAGCAAGGCGAGCGTCGAGAGCAAAGCTAACATTCTTCTCTTCAAAACCGTTTACCTCCCGTGATAGATTTGGGGAAAGAACAGGTCTTTTTGCCGAAGTCCGTCACTTCGGCTGCTTTTTCGCCCGCAGGACGAAGAACACCGCCGCTCCGGCGGCAGCCAGAACGACCACGACGATCACCGCGATCAGCCCGACGTTCGGGCCGTCCTTCGGCTGCGTGTCGGTCGGCTGCGTCCCGGTCGGCGCGACTTCATCCGCCTTCGTCGGATCGGTCGCGTCGGCATCGCCGCCGGCCGTCGCATCGGGCTGCGAAACATCCGTCGCCTCCGGCGCGGACGAAGGATCGACCGCTCCGGCAGCCGTCGTGCCGGGCACGGTATCGCCCTGCTTCGTGCCGGTCGTCTTGGCGTCACCGTTCGTGACGCCGACAGTCGTTTTCGCCGTTTCCTTTTCGGTCGTCTTGCCCGGCGTGCCGCTCGTCGTGTTCGTCGGCGTGCTGCCCTTCGGGGCGAACGTCAGGTCGTTGAAATACTCCACAAGGTTGCCGGCCTCTAGGTTCTTGGTCACCAGTCCCCAGTTGCCCGCGCCCTGACTGGTCGTCAGGCCGACGGAATTGCCGACGTAATAGGTCGCGATGCCCCATTTGCCTGCCTTGAGCGTCAGCTTGGTAAAATCGCGGCCGTTGCCCGCCACCTGCAGCTCCGACAGCGGGATCGCGAACTCGAACACGGAAACGCTGCCCTTCTGCCTGTAGGCACCCTTCACCTTGTTCGTGATGTTTACGGACACCTTCGTGCTGCCGCCGGTCTGATAGTTGTCACGCGCGACGGACAAGAAGCCCGTTTCGGCATTGAGCAGCTGGAAGGTGAAGAACAGTCCCTTCTGCTTGTCACGGATCTTGTTTTCGGGGCTGAGGTCGATCTGATACTTCGCGTTCGTGATGTTGTCGATCTTATCGCCCTCGATCGCCACATAGAAGTGGCCCTCGTCCCACGCGAAGCGGTACGTGATATCCGGGAAATCGATCGCATCCTCCCAGCCCTCCACGGACGAGTCCAGCTTGGCAAAGAAGGGGCTGGCGGTGCTTTTGTTCAGCTTTTGCGGCGCGCCGTATTCGCCGGCCTCGACCACGCCGTCGATCTTCGGCGTGCCGTAGGCTGCCGTGTAGCTCAGCTGCGCCGCCGAAGCGGGCAGAGCCGCCGCGGCGACCGTCAGCACGGCCGCTGCCGCGGCGATCAGCCGCCGACCGAAAAGCCTGTCGTGTTTTTTCATGGTACGGTCCTTCCTCTCCTCGCGGTCACTGACCGTCGAACACATAGTTGAAGCGGCCCAGCGGCATCACGTCGCCCTTCAGATAGAAGTCCTCCGTGCTCTCCAGCGTTTCCCGGCTGTCCGCCCACTTGAACTGCAGCGTCACGTCGCTGCCGGTGATGCCGAGCATCGCCTTCGGCACGCCGATCATCATCTGGTTGCCACTCACCCGATAGCTCACGCGGCCGACCTCGGTCGTGCCGCCGTTCTCCGCCTTGACGACGGTGGTCTGCGTCGCGTCGGCCGCCTTGGCATTGACGATGTATTCGTAGCCGTTTCGGCCGCTCTCCTTCTTGCCGTCAAGATCCAGGTACAGCTGCATCCACGTCCCGTCACTGTCGAAGGGAGTGATGTCGTCCTCGGTCTGCACGTAGAAATACAGGTTCTCGGCGTCCTGCGCCGCCTTGGCATAGACGAAAGCGTTGCGTCCGCTGGTGTCGATCAGGCGCGTACCGCCGATGCCGACCGCGTCGCGGCGGAACGCCCCGCCGGTGAAGTCGCGGTAGGTCGTTTCGACCTTGCTCCACTGCGAGAAGCCGCCGGTGACATCGATCGTGTGGTGCGCCGTTTCGGCCTTCACGGCGTCCAGCCCCTTGAACCGACGGACGTTGTCGACCAGCTGCATATAGTAGTTGTCGAAATAGCCGCCGCTCATCGGCTCGATATCGCGGCTGTATTCCGGCGTGATGCAGTCGAACACCGCGATCGGGCGGTCGGCGCGTCCGCTGTTGTACGCACCGGCGGTCCATTCGTTCCACTCCAGCACCATGGCGATATCGGCATCGGACGCGATCGCGTGATCCCACTGCTCCTGGAAGTTGTAGCCGTACTTGTAGCTGTCCTCGGTGATGTTCGCCGCGCCGTCGTGATAGCTGCGGCCGCGGTTATCGGTATCTCCGTAGAACACGGAATCGCCGAACATGGAGCTTTCGGCCGCGTTCTGCGCGACGGATACGCTGATCACCTTGTTTTTGCCGTTTTTGTCGGGATAGACCTTCGCCTGCGGACGGAAATCGATCCACGGGAAGCCGCCCTCCTTCTCCTCGGAATTCGGCCACTGGCTGGCACGCAGCGTGAAGAAGTCCGTGATCAGGGAGGGCACGCCCTGCGTCGTACCGATGATCAGCGGCTTGCCGTCCATCAGGTACCACGTGTCCGGATATTTGTCCAGCGCATAGATGCCCTCATAGATCTGGACCATCCGGGTGACGGAATCGGTATTGGTATAAAACGCGACCTGCGGCGTGTCCCAGCCCATCTCCCGGTACTCGTGCAGGATCTTCATCAGCTTGAGCGCCTCGGTGATATACGGCCGGTCGTTCGTGGTGTCAAAGACCAAAAAGTCGATCCCGGCATAGGTCAGCATCTCCACGTGGCGGCGCAGCACCCAAGTGTCGTTCGTTTTATAGAAGCCGTACAGCGGATCGCCCCAATAATAGGTGACGCTGCCTAGCCACGGGCTTTGCGTCACGGGTGCCATGGGGTTCGGGTCCTGCGCCAGAACGTCCGCGAAGCGGTTCGGCCCGGTGTCGCTGTCATGCCAAAGGCAATAGAACATCGCGACCTGTCGGCCGCTCTGCTTGGCCGCGGCGGCCGTCGTCACGACGCGGCCGAGATCGTCCGTCGCCGCGATCAGCGCATCGCCGGCATAGCGATCCCCGTCGATCTGCACATAGTCATCCGAGCTCGTGCTCAGCCGTATGCCGCCGGACGAGCTGGCGTATACCCCGCCCGTCCCGTTGGCGACCGCCGTTTCCCTTGCCCCGCACGCCGTCGCGGCAAACGCGATGACCGTCGCTAAGAGCATCGCCGTGCATTTCTTTCTGAACAAAGCCATCATTCCTTTCTGCTTTTCCGGCCGGTCGCCCGGCCGATATTTACGGGCAGGTCATCCGACCAGCCCGGCCCGGTCGATCGATCCTACAAACGCCTTTTGGGCGAAAATGTAGACAAGTGCCAGAGGCAGCACCGCAAGCAGCGCCGCCGCATTGGTCAGGTTGCCCGCCACGGCCCGCAGCTCGCCCGCCGCAACGGCGCTGACGGTGTTCGCCAGCAGCGGCGTGTTTTTGAAGAACAGGCTGTTATACAGCGTGTCCGTCCACTGCCAGGAGAACGAGAGCAAAAAGACCGTGGTGAGCATCGGGACCGCGGTGGGGATCATGATGTGCAAAAACGTGCGGTACGGGCCGTAGCCGTCAAGGCTGGCGGCCTCGTTGAGCTCCGTCGGTACGTTGCGGAAGAACTGCCGGAACAAAAAGACGTACAGCCCGTTTTTGAACCCGGTGCAGGTCAGCCCCATGATCAGCATCGGGAGCGGGGTATCGATCAGGTTGATCGAACCTAAGAAAAACCGGAACTTCGTGAACAGCGGCACAAGGATCGTCTGCGGCGGCACGACGAGCATCAGGATCACGAAAAAGAACAGCGCCCCGTTGCCCTTGAACCGGAACTTGGCAAAGCCGTAGCCCACGACCGCGCAGACGATCGTCTGCACCGCGCCGACCATCGTCGACAGCAGCACGGTGTTGAGCAGCGCCTTGGGATACTGCATCTTTTGCAGCGCCCGCTGCACGTACTCCGTCGTCAGGTGCTTCGGCAAAAACCGCACCGTCGGGTCGATCAGATCGTCGTAAGTCTTGAACGCATTGATCGCTTTGGTAAAAAAGGGATACAGGATCACATAGCACAGCCCGATCAGCAGCCCCGCGCGCAGGATCGCCCACAAAAAACGCAGGGCAGCGTCCCTTTGCAGATACCTCGCGCGCAGCCGCGCGCGGCGTGACAGCATCGCATCCATCGTTCAGCCCCCCTGATCCAAATACACGATCCTGCGCTTGAGCACCCCGTACACGATGCCGAGCAGCACGAACACGATCGCAAAATATATCCACGACAGCGCCGAGGCGTAGCCCATCCGGTTGAGGGAGAACGCCTGCGTCTGGATATAAGCGAGCATCCCGTAGCCGGGATAGGTGAAGGTATCCACGATCGTGTAGACGAAGTTGACCAAGATCATCGGCGTGATCATCGGGAAGGTGATCTTCCAGAACTCCTCCCAGCGCGTCGCGCCCTCGACCCTCGACGCCTCGAAGATCGACGGCGATATGCCGTTGAGCGCCGACAAAAAGATCAGGATCTGCACGCCGGAGCGGTTGACGACGGTATAGGTGCTGTCGACGGCGTAGGCGACCGTTTCGCTGAGCGAGCGCGGCACGTCGAGCGACATCAGCAATTCCTGCAGATCGAAAAACGAGGACAGCTCGCTGCCGAAGGCCGACCCGATCGCCGTGCCCGCATTGTCGGCCGCGCCCCCGGCGAACCCGGCCGCGGTGACGTCCGCCGCCGCGAT
The DNA here is from genome assembly GCA_021640185.1 of Oscillospiraceae bacterium. Taxonomy (GTDB): domain Bacteria; phylum Bacillota; class Clostridia; order Oscillospirales; family Acutalibacteraceae; genus UBA5905. The sequence goes on from JAJXDX010000060.1 coordinate 5,811, forward strand.
GATCCCGGTGGACAGGATGACCGGCAGGAAAAAAAGCGTGCGGGCCAGCGCCCTGCCGCGGAACTCCTGCACGAGCAGGGTGGAGATGAAAAAGCTGAAGCTGAGGATGATGACCGTATCGATCAGCATCCCCCGCACCGTTTCGAGCAAAACGGTGCGGTACACCGTGTCCGACCCGAAGGCGTAGCGGAAGTTCGCCCATCCGGCGCCCGTTCTGCTCACCAGCTCGAAGCTCAGCTGCACGTCCTCGAAGGCGTACATGAGCGACTGCACGATGCAGGGCAGCGAGATCGCGGCCAGCCCGATCAGAAAAGGCAGGATGAACACATAGCCGTGCAGATCCTTTTTGGTGGTCAGCCGCAGCGGTGCTTTGTGCGGACGGTCCATGTATCTTCCTCCTTCCTCAGCCGATGAATACGAAGCCCAGCGGCTCGACCGTGTGCCCCGCGCCGTCGTCCGCCGCCGTTTCGGCATAGTTGAGCAGCACGGCGCAGCCGTTGTCGTAAGTCACCCGGACAAGGCCGTTTGGCAGGATCTCGTGCCGCGCGATCGCCGCGCGGGCGGTCTTTTCGTAAAACGGGCGCCACTGTGCCGCCGTCTGCAGCAGCAGCTCCGTCTGTCCCTGCCCGCCGACGGAAGAAAAGCGATAGCCCTCGGCGTCATTGAGCACGGAGAGATCCCCGGCGATCGTTTCGATATGCAGGCCGGCGCCGCATTCCAGCGCGCGCAGCAGCGCGGTCTTGACGTTGCCGGAACGGCCGAGCGCCGTGCCGGTGTAGGCGATGCGGCCGTGCAGCACCATACCGGTGAACGGCACGCCCGCCGTGAACAGGCGCTGATCGTCCGTTTCCGTCGGCACGTTGACCAAGCTGTCGGCATAGCGCAGGGCATACGCATTGCCCACATCCAGCTTGAGCGCCAGCCCGCTGTCGCCAAGGCGCGACAGCGCCGCGGCGGTCAGGCGGCGGCTCTCCTCGCGGGTGGTCCCGCCGTTCTCGTCATAGTCGCCGTACAGCAGCGCACCAAGGCTGTCGGCATACAGCCGGCCGCAGCCCAAACGGCGGTAGGCGGGCAGAAAGCTGTCCAGCAATGCATCGAACCGGGCCGGGCCGATCAGATACGCCGTGCGCTCGGTGTCCCGTTCGCCGTTCGCGGCATGATAGCCGGAAAACACGGCATACCGCTTGCTCAGCGTGCGGACGAGGTCGCGGCTGCTGCTCAGTCCGCCGCCGGAGCGGTACGCCTTCGTCAGATCGGCGGCCGGGAAGAACCGCACGCCGAGCGTGCTCTCGCTCTCCAGCAGGGCGGCGAAGCCGTCGGCCCCGCCAAGGCAGCTCTCCACCTCGGCCCGGTATGCGGCGCGGTGGTCGATGCCGCCGTTGAGCATCCCGGTGTACAGCACATCCGCCGCGCCGATGCCGCCGTCATGCAGCGAAGAGAGCAGCGCCCCGGTATCCGAGAAAGCGGAGGCCGCCGCGCGCCCGCGGACGGGCACGCCGAGGCGGGTCTGCCGCGTCGTGATCGCGCCGATCAGCGTCAGGTCGATCGGCAGGCCCTCCGGCTGCCGATCGGGCAGCGCATCCGTCCGGGCCAGATACGTGCGGTAATAGGCCGCCATGCCGCTGTAGGTCGCGTCCTCACCGTACAAAAAACGGTATCTCAGCGCGAAAGGCGAGGTCGGCACCCGGCGGGAATACACGCGGTCGGCCGCCGTGGCCGGCTGATCGCCGGTGTCCATCACGTCCTGCTCGCAGAACGTCCACCACGGCGTGACGGTGTTCTCCGGCCGGTTCGCGCCGCGCAGGGCGGCGGTCACGCCCGCCGTCCCGTCGCCGGACTCCACGATCCCGAACACCGTCTTTTCCCCGCGGCGGATGCCGAACACGGGATAGGGCGCTTCCGGAGCCAGGGTGCCGGCCTCGGCATGATCTTTGCCGAAGTCGGTGCCGTAAAAAGGCAGCGCGTAACGGTCGCTGCCGTCCGTCGTGCGGTCGTTATCGATGATCGCACCGCTGCCGACAGGCAAAAACAGATAGCCGTCGTCCGTTTCGGTCGATGCACCGAGGTTCGGCAGCACGGTCAGCCGATACAGCACACAGTCGTCCGGGACGGATACCTCGGCCGGATCGACCCTCACCAACAGATCCGGCCCCTGCAGACGGTAGCGCAGCACGACCGTGATCGACGGCACGGAGCCGTCCATCGCGGTGCCCGCACCGGTCAGTTCCTCCTCGGCGGCGATGTCCGCGCGGGTCATTCCTAAGATACCGGACACCCTTTCCACCACGTCCAGCTGGATGTAGGTCGCGTTCGGCTTGATCGCATACAGCTCGCCCAGCTGCTCCAGCGCCGGGTACTGCTCGGCATAGGCCTTTTTGTCCTTTTCGGACAGCTCGGCATACACCAAATGATTGTAAACGGAGGTGAACCTTCCCCAATCGGAGCGCTTCAGCTCCCCGGCGGCCAGCAGCTGCTCTGCCTTTTCCGCCAACCGGTCGTAGGTGGCCCGCGTCAGCAGGCTGCACATCAGCTTGCTTTCCAGCAGAGTGCCGAAGGCGTAGGTCACCGCAAGCTCGTCGCCGTCGGCGGCGACGGTGATCTGCTGCTTTTCCTTGCCGTCCCAGCATTCCGGGAACGAGGTCGCCGTCCCGCTTTGTCCGTTGTCACGGAAATATTGCACGGTCACCTGCGAAAAGCTTTCTTTTTTCTGCTCCTGCGTCAGCTCGTCCGGCGTGCCGGTGTGCAGCAGACGGTTGGAGAAAAACACCGCCCCGGTCTGCTTATCCAGCACGGCGATATCCGCATATCCACCGATATACAGCGCCGCATCGTCGTTCTCCAGCCGGCAGGTCATCCCGGCCAGCGCCGCCCGCTCCTCCTCGCTCGCGGCGAACGCCGTGCGGCTGAGCTGCGC
>JAJXDX010000440.1 GCA_021640185.1 Oscillospiraceae bacterium
ATCAAAAAAGGACTGGTCAAACCGGGATCTTTCCGCTTTTATTATAGCGGAAAGATCCCGGTTTGACCAGTCCTTTTTTGATCGGTTGCGAAATTTTCCGTCCCGTGGTATAATGGGGCAAAATGCGCCATGGCGCAAAACCGCGGAAAGGGATATCGACCGATGAAACGATACACCGCCACCCTGCGCAGCTACACCGTGATCGTGCTGTGCGCCGTGCTCTCGGCGCTCAGCTATCACATCTTCGTTCTGCAGAACGCCTTCGCCCCCAGCGGGATCAACGGTCTGGCCACGATGGTGCAGTACGCCTTCGGCTTTCGCATCGGGTACATGAACCTGCTCGTCAACCTCCCGCTGCTGCTGCTCGCCTTCTTCCGGCTCGATCGGCAGTTCGCCCTGCGCTCCGGCGCCTACGTCATCGCTTTCTCCGGCGCGATCTTGCTGTTCGAGCACATCGACCTCAGCTTTTTTGCCTACCATACGGATAACGGCACCAGCACCCTGCTCGCCCCCGTGGCGGCCGGCGTGGTCGGCGGCTTCACGGCGGGGCTGACGCTCAAGCACCTCGGCTCCACCGGCGGCACGGACGTCATCGCCGCCCTGCTGCGCCGCCGCAAGCCGTATATCGATCTCGTGTGGATGATCTTCGGGCTCAATATCGTCGTGGCCGTACTGTCGTATTTCGTCTACGGCTACCGGCTGGAGCCGGTGCTGCTGTGCATCGTGTACTGCTTCATCGTCGGCCGGGTCAGCAACTCCATCCTGCAGGGCGGCAAAGAGGCCGTCAAGTTCGAGGTCGTCACCGAGCAGGCGGAGGAGCTCTCCCAGCGCCTGATCCGCGATCTGCGCCACACCGTCACCGTCATCCCCGCCACGGGGATGTACACCCACCGCGGCAAAGAGGTGCTGATCTGCGTGGTCAATAAGCATCAGGTCGTGGCGTTCCAAAACGTGCTGCAGGATTTCCCCGGCTCGTTCGCCTACATCTCCACCGTGCGCGAAACGGTAGGCAATTTCAAAAAGGTCATGTAAAAACGCATCGCCCCGCGCTCCTCTCGGAGCGCGGGGCTTTTTTGTTCATTCCGATCTCGACTGCCGTTCAGGCGCGCTCGCGCACCCGCAGCGTCACGATCTTGTAGGCCGGGATGTCCAGCGTCAGCGCCGTGCAGTTCTCGCCCAGCACCTCGCCGCCCTCCTCGTCCAGCGCCGTGCGTTCCACACGGGCCACCGGATGCGGCCACGTCAGGGTCACGTGCAGCGGCTCGCCATAAGGGTCGTTCAGGCGCACGATGTAGCCGTCGCCTTCCTCGCACAGCTTGACGGCGCCGACCGCCACGCGCGGATCGGAAAGCGAAAACAACTGCTGCCGCTCCGGCTGATCGCCCGCGCTGCCGCTGCCGACCTCGGT
>JAJXDX010000061.1 GCA_021640185.1 Oscillospiraceae bacterium
CGCCAAAAGCAAGATCAGACCCAAAACAGCACCGGCCGCGGGCGGACGGTGTCCGCTGACACGTCGATCGGGGGCGCTGCAAAAGATGTAGTGCGCCGGACGCGCCTTGGCGGGAGCAGGGCGTTAGGGCAGTTTACCGAAAGCAAGATCAGACCCAAAACAGCACCGGCCGCGGCGGGCAGTGCCCGGCGGATAAGATCCGCAGCAAAGTCGATCGGGGGCGCTGCAAAAGATGTAGTGCGCCGGACGCGCCTTCGCGGGAGCGGGGGCGTCAGGGCAACCCACCGAACATGGGATAAAACATCCAAAAGCGCCGCAAAAACGCATTTTCACCACAGGCCGCCGGTGGTCCATCGGACCGGCGGCCTGTGCGCTTTTCTCAGATCCGGCAAAATAGACAAAAATTTCTTCGGGGGGGGGTAACTCTGTCAGCGTTGATACTGGCGCTTGGCGCCGCCGAGTGCTATAATGTAATCGCTTAGTCGGATCACGCCGAATACGCGGCGTGGCGACAGCGGAAATTTTAAGGGAGGGTATATCATCATGGCAAACACCAAACGTGCATTGCTGACGAGTGCATTGGCGATCGTGGCCTGCGTCGCGATGCTGATCGGTTCCACCTTTGCGTGGTTCACCGACACCGCCGGCACGGCAGTCAACAAGATCCAAGCGGGCAACTTGGATATCAAACTGGAGTACAAGAATACGAAGGACGGCCCCTTCACGGAAGCGAAGGCGGATACGCCGGTGTTCAAGGAGGGCGCCCTGTGGGAGCCGGGCCACGTGGAGTATGCCGTGCTGAAGCTCAGCAACGCCGGCAACTTGGCGCTGAAGTACAAGCTGGGCATCAACATCGCCAATGAGACGGGCAGTACCAATGTGGACGGTAATGCCTTCAAGCTGTCCGACTACATCAAGTTTGCTGTGGTCGACGGCGACAAGAGCAACATGGGTCGTGACGAACTGGTGGCCGCTGCCGGCGAGGGCACCGCGCTGAATGCGGGCTACACCGATGAGGATCATCTGTTGAAGGGTGCTGCGAAAGTCGTCACGCTGGTGGTCTGGATGCCTACCGCCGTGGGCAACGAAGCCAACCATAAGACGGATGCAGCCGCTCCGACGATCGGCCTAGGCATCAACGTTTTGGCCACGCAGTACACCGAAGAGTACGATAGCTTCGATAACCAGTATGATAAGGATGCCGCTGCGGATGAGTTCAAGCAGGGCGTGACGATCGGCGGCATCGCCGGTGTGGCTGAAAGCTATGCTACCGTTCAGGAAGCCTACGAGGCGGTCAAGCAGATGCTGCTCGAAAACAGCGGCCTTGTCGAGCAGCCGCTGAGCGAGGAGGCGTTCAATGCGTTCTTCACCGATGGCGGCAAGATCACTTGGACGATCTATGGCAAACAGAAAGTGACCGATAAACGTATGTTCTCCTTTGGCCGTGCAGCCAACCGTTTCGGCGAAGGCCTCCACATCACCGAGATCGACATCATCGGCGGCAACAGCAGTGCGTCCCTCGATCTCAGCGCGGTCAACGGTACATTTGCTCTGCCTTACAACTGGTGGAATGTTGAGGAAAGTGTCAACACCGCCCTCAAGTGCAAGAACATCACCTTCAACGGCATCAAGTCCATGCCCTCTGCTACCTATCAGTGCACCCTGCATTCGACCACCTATGAGTTCGACGGCTGTACGTTCAATGGTGATCTTTACAGCTATCAGAACTTCGATGTCGAGATGACGATCAAGAACTGCACGTTCAACGCCCCGGCAAACACGACGTATGCGTTCATGTCGCAGGGGCTGGGCGGCAAGATCACGCTGGAGAACAACGTGATCAGCGGCTACACCCGCGGCATCAACCTGCAGCGTGCCACGGCCGACTTCGTCGTGACCGGCAACACGATCAAGAGCACCAACAGCGAGCCGGATCGTGGCGCGATCCAGTTGACTGACGGCAGATCTTTCGTGGTCACCGGCAACACGGTGGACGTGAACGCCGGCAATGCGTTCTGGTTCCACAATGCCGCGACGAATGCGGACGTGACCTATACGATCAGCGGCAACGATATCAAGGCGCCGTACCTCGGCTATTCCGGTGTTACCGCGTTTGATGTCAATACGAAGATCATTTCTTCCGGCAACAAGTTCAACAACACGGATACTTTGCACTGCATGAAGAAAGAAGCAACGGTCGCGGAAGCGACCAACCTGACGGCGATCAAGTGATCGGCCGGGCAGAGGTCATTTGCACAAAGCGATAGAAAACACGCGGACCGTCGACCTATTCAGGCCGACGGTCCGCGTGTTTTTCCTTTATTGCCCGCCCACCGGCGTGCTGCCCTACCGCCTTGTGGTCACCAAGGCGCGTCCGGCGGCCTTCCGTTTTTGCGCCGCCCGTGATCGACATCGCCGCGGGCCTTACCCGCCGGACACTGTCCGCCGGCGTGCTGCCCTGCCGCCCTGTGGTCACCAAGGCGCGTTCGGCGTTCTTCCGTCTTGCGCCGCCTGCGATCGACTTGTCAGCGGACACTGTCCGCCGGCGTGCATCTCTATCGTCCCGCACCCGCTAAGGCGCGTCCAACGTCCTAACGCCCTGCACCGCCCTCGATCGACATATCCGCGGGCATTGCCCGCCGCGTCCGGTCAGCCTCCGCCCTGTACAGAACTCGATCGACTTGTCAGCGGGCACTGCCCGCCGCGTCCGGTCAGCCTCCGCCCTGTACAGAACTCGATCGACTTGTCAGCGGGCATCGCCCGCCGCGCCCGGCGCACTTCCGTTTTGTGCCGCTCTCGATCGGCTTGTCAGCGGACATCGTCCGCCCGGTCGGTGAAGTAGTGGCGGCAGGCCCAGACGTACTGGATCCCGGAGATGACCGTAGCCGCCACGGCGATCCAGATCAGCACCTGCCCGGCGATCAGCAGCCCGGAGGTCAGCGCCCCCTCGCCGATCAGCTCGCCCGCCTGCAGCGCCGCCAGCATATAGAGGATGGACACCATCTGCAGCACGGTCTTGGCCTTGCCCGCCATGCTCGCGGCGATGACCACGCCGTCCTTGGCGGCCAGCAGCCGCACGGACATGACCATGAATTCGCGCGTCAGGATCAGCATGACCGCCCAGCAGAGCCCGGCGCTCGGCAGCTTGACCATGAAGCCGAGGAACGCGGCCGTCGTCAGCGTCTTGTCGGCCAGCGGATCGAGGAACTTGCCCAGATTGGTCACCAAGCCCCGCGCCCGCGCGATCTTCCCGTCGAACAGGTCGGTCAGCGACGCGGCGGAAAACAGCACCAGCGCCACGATGTAGTGGTAGGGGAACGCCCACAGCAGCGCCAGCAGGAACAGCGGCGTCATGATGCAGCGCAGGACGGTCAGCTTATTCGGTAGGTTCATCAACGATCTCTCCCATCAGATCCCAGTCTAAGGTGTCGGTGATCCGCACACGGATCATGTCGCCCGGATGCACTTGCCCGCGGGCGGCGGAGAAGAATACCTTGCCGTCGATGTCCGGCGCGTCCGCCTCGCTGCGGCCGAACCAGCACTCGGCATATTTGTCGAAGCTTTCCACCAGCACGGTCACCGTTTGCCCGATGCGCCCGGCGTTGTAGCGGTCGGAGATCCGCTCCTGCTCCTCGGTCACGATGTCGCGGCGGCGCTGCTTGACCTCGTCCGGGATCTGCTCCGGCATCTCGGCGGCCGCCGTTCCCTCCTCGGGCGAAAAGGCGAAGCACCCCAGCCGCTCAAAACGGACGTCCTTGATGAACTCACACAGCTCGGCGAAGTCCTCCTCCGTTTCCCCGGGAAAACCGGTCATCACCGTCGTACGCAGCACGATCCCTGGCACCCGCTCGCGGATGCGATGGATCGTGTCGGTCAGCGTCTGCCGGTCGCCCGGCCGGCGCATGGCGCGCAGCACCCGCCCGCTTGCGTGCTGGATCGGCAGATCCATGTACGGCAGGATCTTTTCCTCCGTGCGCATTAGATCCAGCAGGTCGTCGCTCACGTGCTCCGGGTAGCAGTACAGCAGCCGGATCCACCGCAGCCCGTCGATCTTGCACAGCCCGCGCAGCAGCTCGGTCAGCCGCGGCTCGCCGTATAGGTCGCGCCCGTACACCGTCGTGTCCTGCGCCACCAAGATCAGCTCCCGCACCCCGGCGGCGGCCAGCCCCTCGGCCTCGGCCAGCAGATCCTCGATCCGGCGGCTGCGCAGCCCGCCGCGGATCGCCGGGATCGCACAGTAGGCGCAGCGGTTGTCGCACCCGTCGGCGATCCGCAGATAGGCGAAGAAATGCGGCGTCGTCAGCAGCCGGTCGCCGTCCAGCGTCCAGCAGCTTTTCGGCGGGAACTGCGCCAGCCGCTCGTCGCGCATCACCTTGTCCACCGCCGCCACGATGTCGGCGTTCGCGCCAAGGCCCAGCACGCCGTCGCACTCCGGCAGCTCCGTCACCAGCTGCTGCTGATAGCGCTCCGCTAAGCACCCGGTCACGATGATCTTTTTGATCTGCCCTTCTTTTTTCAGCTGGGCGAACTCCAAAATGTTCTCGATGGACTCTTTTTTCGCGTCCTCGATGAACCCGCAGGTGTTCACGATCACCACGTCCGCCAGACCGCTTTCGGCGGTGATCTCGTAGCCCGCCTTTTCCAGCTGCGCGAGCATCAGCTCCGCGTCCATTTGGTTTTTGGGGCATCCCAGGGATACCATGCCGACCTTTACCGGTTTCATATATCCACTCTTTCCTGTGTCGATCCTCAGTCCCATTCGTCCGGCATCCCGTCCGGCTCCTCGTCCCGTTCTTCGTCGAACAGTGCGAACGCCGCCTTCACCGTGCCGTAGCCGAACCCGCGCCGCGCCAGCGCCGCCATGACCTTTTGCCGGCCCTCGCGGTCGTCCATTTTGCTGCGGTAGCTTTTTTCGATCAGCAGCAGCGCCTGCTCCGCCTCGTCGTCCGGCAGCGCCGCTACCGCCTCGTCGGCGGTCGCGCGGTCGATGCCGCGCCGCATCAGCTCCTGCCGGATCCGCCCGCGCGACCAGTGGCGGCTCTCCCGCCCGCGCTCCGCCAGCCGGAACGCGTAGCGCTCGTCGTCGATCAGCCGTTCTTCGCACAGCCGCCCGACCGCTTCCTCCGCCACGGGGCGCGGATATTCGGTCGTCAGCTTGCGGATCAGTTCCACCCGCCCGTAGTCGCGCAGCGATAATAGGTACAGCCCTTTGTCGTAGGCACGCCGCCGTTCGGCGTGCGCCAGCAGCAGCGCTAACTCTTCTTCAGAGATCGCGCCCCCGACGCGGTAGGGCGAATCGTCGAACGTGCGCACGTCGACCAGCGGGCCTTCGGCCCCGTCCAGCATCAGCCGGTATAGGCTGCGCCGCTGCCGCTTGAGCTCCGTGATGATCACCGCGCCGCCTCCTTGCCCGTTCACCGCGCCTTCTGCTTGCTTATCGCAAAGCGTCCGGTCAAGCCAAAACCGATCTATCGGCCGTTTGCCTTGCCCATAACAAATACGCTTGATCAAGCCACGTCAATCTTCGTCGTCGACCACGATGTCGATCTGCGCCTTGGCGGCCTCGCTCGTGACCTGCGGCGCGGCGGCCAGCGGGATCTCCACCGGCTCCTGATCGGTCTTGATCGTCCCGCGCGTCGCGCTCACGACCTTGTCCAGATCGGCGCGCACGCGCTTTTCGATCTCGGCAGCCAGCTCCGGCCGGTCGCGCAGCAGCGCGCGCACGTTGTCGCGTCCCTGCGCCAGCCGCTCCCCGTTGTACGAGAACCACGACCCGGACTTTTCGATGATGTCCAGCTTCACGCCAAGATCGACCAGCTCGCTGTCGCGCGAGATGCCCACGCCGTACAGCACGTCGAACTCCGCCTGCTTGAAGGGCGGCGCCAGCTTGTTCTTGACCACCTTCACCCGCGTGTGGGAGCCGTAGGCTTCCGTGCTCGTTTTCAGCGTTTCCACGCGGCGCACGTCCAGCCGGACGGAGGCGTAGTATTTCAGCGCGTTGCCGCCGGAGGTCACCTCCGGGCTGCCGTACATCACGCCCACCTTCATGCGCAGCTGGTTGATGAACAGCGCCAGACAGTTCGATTTGGACACCACCGGCGCCAGCTTGCGCATGGCTTGGCTCATCAGCCGCGCCTGCACGCCGACGTGGGAATCGCCCATGTCGCCTTCGATCTCCGCCTTCGTCACCAGGGCGGCGACGGAGTCGAGCACCACGATGTCGATCGCGCCGGAGCGCACCAGCGCCTCCATGATCTCCAGCGCCTGCTCGCCGGTGTCCGGCTGCGATACCAGCAGCGCGTCCACGTCCACGCCCAGCGCCTTGGCATAGACGGGGTCGAGCGCGTGCTCCACGTCGATGTACGCCGCCTCGCCGCCCAGCTTCTGCATCTCGGCGACGGCGTGCAGCGCCAGCGTCGTTTTACCGGAGGCTTCCGGCCCGAACACCTCCACGATGCGCCCGCGCGGCAGCCCGCCGATCCCCAGTGCCGCATCCAGCGCCAAAGACCCCGTCGGCACGACGTCCACGTTCATCTTCCGGTTCTCGCCCAGCCGCATGATCGTGCCCTTGCCGTAGGTCTTTTCGATCTGCGTCAGCGCCGCGTCCAGTGCCTTTTTGCGCCCTTCGGCATCGGTCGGCATCTCCGCGGTCTTTTTGGATTCCTTCTTCTTGTCCGCCATGGTTTGACCCTCCCGTTCCCGGACGCGGCATTTTCCGCCCGCGCCCGCATCGTTTCGTATTATAGCATAGATCCGCCCGGATCGCAAGGAAAAAGAACGTCCGTTCCGCTTTTTATCCGCCCTTCACGCCGATCACCACGCGGCCGATCCCGGCAAGGTCGCGCAGCGTGCGCACCTCGGTCAGCCCGGCGGCGGAAAACAGCGCGGCCACGGCCTCGGCCTGTCCCGCGCCGACCTCCACGGCCAAAAAGCCGCCCGTTTTCAGGCGGGAGAGCCAATCTCCGGCGATCGCACGGTAAAACATCAGCCCGTCGCCGCCGCCGTCCAGCGCCATCGCCGGCTCGCGCTGCACCTCGCGCTGCAGCGCGGGCAGCTCGCCGGAAGGGATGTACGGCGGGTTCGATACGATGGCATCGAAGCCCTCGGCGGGGAACCGCCCGGCATCGGTCAGCACGTCGGCGCGCACGGCGCGCACGTCGAACTGTGGGTAGCGCCGCAGGTTCTCGCGCAGATAGGGCAGAGCGTCCTCGGACAGCTCCACGGCGGTCACGTGCAGCCCGCTCTGCGGGCAGAGCGAGGCGATGCCCAGCCCCACGCAGCCGCTCCCGGCGCACAGATCCAGCACCTGCGCGCCGGAACGTCCGGCCAGCCGCGCGGCGGCCGTTTCGCACAGCAGCTCCGTGTCGGGGCGGGGGATCAGCACCCCTTCGCCGACGGCGAGGGAGAGCGTCAGCATCTCCCATTGCCCCAAGATGTATTGCAGCGGGCGGCCGTTCTCCCGCTCGGCCAGCGCCCGGCCAAGCGTCTGCTCCTGCGTCGCGGTCAGTACGCGGGCGCCGGGCGCGTGCCCGCGCGGCAGACCGCCCAGATCCTCCAGCAGGCAGCGCGCGTCAAAGCCGGCGTCCGCGCAGCCCGCCGCGGCCAGCCGCCGGGCGGCCGCGGACAGCCATTCGCGCTCGGTCACCACCGGTCGTCCTCCGGGTCATTCGGGATCACGGCCTTCAGCGAGGCGATGGCACATTCGATCATGCCGTCGTCCGGCTCGATCGTGGTGATGTGCTGCATCCACATCCCCGGTGCGGAGATGATGCGGGTGAACGTATTGTCCTTGCGCCCGGCCAGCTTGATCAGTTCATACCCGATGCCGACGGTCAGCGGCAGCAGCAGCAATTTCACCACCGTGCGCAGCAGCGGCGTTTCGATCGGGATCAGGATGCTGATCAGGATGCCCACGATCAGCATTAGGATCAAAAACGACGTGCCGCAGCGCGGGTGGAACCGCCGCTGCGGGCGCACGTTCTCCACCGTCAGCGGCAGCCCCTTTTCATAGCAGAAAATGGTCTTGTGCTCCGCTCCGTGGTATTGGAACGTCCGGCGGATGTCCTTCATCCGCGACACCGCCAGCATATACGCCAAAAAGATCACGATCCGCAGCACGCCCTCGAACACGCCGCGGATATAGCGGTGGTCAAGCTCCGGCACGGCCTTCGCCAGCCAGCTGAACAGCTGGATCGGCAGCCACATGAACAGGATCAGCGCCAGCCCCACGCCCAGCACCGTTGCCGCGATCATCACCGCCGTCATCGATCTTTCCGTCGATCTCGTGTTCTGCTTGCCGTCAGCACTTTGGACGCGCTCCGGCTCCTGCGCGGCGTCAGCCATTTCCGCCGATTCGGCGTTCTGCTCGCCGTCAGCGGTTTGGACGCGCTCCGGCTCCTGCGCGGCGTCAGCCATTTCCGCCGATCCGGCGTTCTGTCCGCCGTCAACACTTTGAACGCGCTCCGGCTCCTGCTCCGCGTCAGCCGTTTCCGCCGATCCGGTGTTCTGCCCGCCGTCAGCGGTTTGGACGCGCTCCGGCTCCTGCGCCGCGTCAGCCATTTCCGCCGATCCGGCGTTCTGCCCGCCGTCAGCGGTTTGAACGCGCTCCGGCTCCTGCGCCGTGTCAGCCATTTCCGCCGACCCGGCGCTCTGTCCGCCGTCAGCGGTTTGGACGCGCTCCGGCTCCTGCGCGGCGTCAGCCATTTCCGC
>JAJXDX010000062.1:0-917 GCA_021640185.1 Oscillospiraceae bacterium
TTTACAAGCTGGCCAAGAACTGCCGTCTGCCCGCGCCCGGTCTGGCGTGGGTGCCGATCGCCAGCGGCTATGTGACCGGTCATCTGGCCGAGATCTCCGACCGCACCGTGGGCAAAAAGTCGCTGCCGTACCGCATCATCCTGCCGCTGCTCGAGGCGTTCACGCTGCTGATGTCGGTCGTCACGAGCTTTTTCGGCGTCATCTTGGCCATGCGCACCGTGGAGCTCGAGCGCACGGGCGATATCGTTTCCCTCGAGGCGTCGATCGGTGTGCTCCTCGTCGTCCTCGGGCTGCTGATGCTGGCGGTCATCGCGGCAAGCGTGTTCCTTTATCTGGCGCTCTATCGGGTGTATCGCCTGTTCGCACCGGAAAACGCCGTGGCCTTCATCGTGGTGTCGATCCTGTTTTCCGTGACCACGCCGTTTTTCCTGTTCTCGCTGCGTGGTAGGCAGCCCGGCGCGCCGCGCCCCGCCGCTCCGCAAAACGGCTATTATGCTCAGCCGCCGTACGGCGCGCCGCAGCAGCCGTATGGCGCGCCGTGGCCGAACGCGGCGAACGCGGCCCAGCCGCCTTACGGCGCACCGCAGGGCTTCACCGTGCCGCAGCCGCCGCAGCCGCCGATGCCGCAGCCCCCGCAGCCGTGGGAGCAGCAGCCCCCGACGGAATAACGGCCGACGACCGATAGTAAAAAAGAACGGCGCCGCGATCCGAATGGATCGCGGCACCGTTTGCGTATGCTGCTGTTTTGCCGATCAGCCTTCCGTGTTCAGCATATCCTCGATGCTCGTCTTCGTTTCGCCGATCCAAGTCTGGACCTCGTCGAACCAAGCAATCATCTCGTCATACTTCGCATCGTCGATCTCGGCATCGCCCTGCAGGATCTCGGTGTACTGGTTGAGCAGGGTGCTCAGCTGCTG
>JAJXDX010000062.1:927-8680 GCA_021640185.1 Oscillospiraceae bacterium
TCTTTGTTGTCGTTGATCATGGTGGCGACCTCGTTGAACGCCAGCGCGACCTCGGTGTGCTTATCGATGGCTTCCTGCTTCTTCTCACTCACGCCGCAACCGACAAGGCCGATCATCATGACGAGCACCAGCACGATAGAGAGCACGGTCAGGGTCTTTTTCATGGGAGTTCGCTTCCTTTCAGGCGCTTTGGGTCAGTTCGTGCCCCAGACGTTGCCGTTTTTGTCCTTGTAGCTGCCGGTGCAGACCATGATGAAGTCCACCAGCCAGCCGATGCCGAACACGCCGCCCGAGATCAGCCACAGGATGCCCGTGCCGATCTTGCCGGTCATGAAGCGATGGACACCCAGTCCGCCCAGAAAAAAGGTGATGAGGATAGCTCCGACTTTGCTCATGAGATATTTCTCCTTTGGATATGTATTCCGCGCATCCGGGCGCCGCTCCTCTTCCGTTCGGCGGAGCACCGACGGCACGGTACGTCTATTATAGCACATAGAGCCGCCGAGTGCAAGCCGGTCAGGCGAAAAACCGCGATTTTTCTTGCATGGCCTGTCCGACCGCGCAGACAAAAATTTTCCTTGCTTTTTTGCTTTGGATGTGCTATGATAGTCGGGTATCTGGAACAAAAACTCTGGAGGGTATGAAAAAATGACAGTCTTTGAGTATATCATCGGCGCGATCTTGATCGTGTTTTCGCTCCTCATCATCATCGTCGTCCTGCTGCAGGAAGGCAACGAGGGCAATGTGGGCGTGATCACCGGCTCCAGCGACACGTTCATGGACAAGGGCAAGGCCCGTTCGTGGGATCAGAAATTGGCCCGCTGGACCAAGGTCATCGCCATCACGTTCTTCGTTCTGGTCTTTGCCGGGATGCTGACGACCAAGTTCCTCGGCCCGTCGTCCTCGTCCGGCAGCTCCAACAGCTCGACGAATTCCAGCAGCCAGACGTCGTCCAACGCTTCGTCCGATGCCTCGTCTGATGCGTCATCCGATGTCAGTGCGCCGAACAGCAGCACCGTTTCCGGCTGATCGCCGCCGCAGAACACATCACCAAAACCGTGCGCCCGTTCGGTCGATCCGAGCGGGCGTCGTTTTGTCCGCATTCTTACATTTAACTCTTTACAACGGAAAAGCAATGGTGTATGATAGACCTGTATGCCGGCCGTCGTTTCGCGCGGCCGATCACGACGAAAAGAGGGATAACATGAACTCTAAGATCAAAAGCCCCGAGGCGGACTATTTGTTCCAAGCGATCCTTCAGCTCAAGGATATGGACGAGTGCTATAAATTCTTCGAGGACCTGTGCACCGTGACCGAGATCAAGGCGATGAGCCAGCGGATCGTGGTCGCGAAGATGCTCAGCGAAAAATATGTGTACAGCGAGATCGTGCGCCGCACCGGCGCGTCCACGGCCACGATCAGCCGCGTCAACCGTTCGCTGGAATACGGCTGCGACGCGTACCCGATGGTGTTCTCGCGTCTGCCGGCCGATCTGCCGCTGCCGGGCGAGCAGGAAGAAAAATGAGCGGCTACGGCGACTTTTCCGCCTTTTATGACGAGTTGACCGACGATGTGGACTATCCGGCGTGGGCGGACTATCTGCTTTCGCTCGTGTCCCGCCACGGCGGGCGCGCGGCGCAGGTGCTGGATCTTGCGTGCGGCACGGGCGGTCTGTCGCTGCCGCTGGCGGCGCGCGGCTGCGAGGTCGTGGCGGTGGACGGCTCGCCCGATATGCTGACGGTCGCGCGCGAAAAGGCGGCCGAGCAGGGCGCAGACATCCTGTTTTTGTGTCAGGATATGCGCAGCCTTGATCTTTACGGCACGGTCGACACGGCGTTCTGCCTGCTCGACGGCCTCAACCACCTTCTGCACACGGCGGAGATCGCCGAGGTGTTCCGGCGGCTGGGGCTGTTCATCGCGCCGGACGGGCTGCTGATCTTCGATGCGAACACGCCGTACAAGCACCGCACCGTGCTGGGCGATAACACGTTCGCCTTCGAAAAGGACGATCTGCTCTGCCTGTGGCGCAACCACACCGATCCAAAACGCGGCGAAACGACGATGCGGCTGGACTTCTTCCTGACGGAAGGGGAGGAGGACGGCGCGCTCTGCCGCCGCTACACCGACGAGGTGCGCGAGCGTGCCTATGCCCGCCGCACATGGGAACGTCTGCTGGACGAGGCGGGCTTTTCTCTGCTGGCGGTGTACGGCGAACGCAGCTTCGCCGCGCCGGAAGAACAGGCGGAGCGCTGGGTGTTCGTCGCGCGCAACCGCGCGATCGGCCAGAAAAACGAAGGGGAGCGATCACGATGAGCGAGCTTTTGCGCTGCCTGACCCGTGACGGCACGGTGATGGCGATGGCCTTGGACGCGACGGATATCGTGTCCGAGGCGGAGCGGATCCACAAGACCTCCGCCGTGACCACGGCGGCGCTGGGGCGGCTGCTGACCGCCGCCTCGATGATGGGGATGATGCTCAAGGGGAAGGACGATTCCCTCACCCTGCGGATCAACGGCGGCGGCCCGGCCGGCACGGTCATGGCCGTGTCGGACAGCGGCGGCAACGTGCGCGGCTACGTGCAGCAGCCGGTCGTGGAGATCCCGCTCAAGCCGAACGGCAAGCTGGACGTCAGCGGCGCGGTGGGGACGGACGGGCAGCTGTATGTGCTGCGGGACGACGGCGGCGACCGCCCGTATTCCGGCTGCGTGCCGATCGTATCGGGCGAGATCGCCGAGGACATCACCAGCTATTATGCCGTCAGCGAGCAGACGCCCACCGTGTGTGCACTGGGCGTGCTCGTCGCGCCGGATCTGACGGTGCAGGCCGCGGGCGGCCTGCTGCTGCAGCTGCTGCCGTTCTGCCCGGATGACGTTATCGACCGGGTGGAAAAAAACGTGGCGGTGCTGCCGTCGATCACCTCGATGCTCACGGACGGGCTGTCCCCGCGGCAGATCGTGGAGCGGGTGCTCGACGGGATGCCCTTCGACGTGCTGGACACCGCCGCGCCGGGATACCGCTGCGCCTGCTCCCGCCAAAAGGTGGAGCGCGCACTCGCCTCGATGAGCCGCGAGGAGCGCATGGCGCTGCCCGACGGGCACGGCATGACCGAGGTCACCTGCAACTTTTGCGATAAGGTGTACCGTTTCACGCGCGAGGAACTGGAGCGCATCGACCGCTAAACGGCGGAAAGACGAATTTTTTGCCCAAAAACGGCCGTCGGCCGCATTTTGGGCTTGACAAACGGCCGATGCGGTGGTAAAATAGCACACGTTGACGCTGTTATCTCATCGTCTTACACAGCAGACACGGAGAGGTGTCCGAGCGGTTTATGGAGCCGGTCTTGAAAACCGGTGACTCGAAAGAGCCAAGGGTTCGAATCCCTTCCTCTCCGCCATATCCTCTCACAATAGGATAGCCGGCCCGGCCGATCACTGCGCCCGGGTCGACACATTCGGAGAAGTACTCAAGTTGGTGACGAGGCGCCCCTGCTAAGGGCGTAGGTCGGGTAACCGGCGCGGGAGTTCGAGTCTCCCCTTCTCCGCCAAGAACAGGGACACCGCATTCGCGGTGTCCCTGTTCTTCTCGAAGATGGGATCAGGCACGGCGACAGTGCACCGGATAAACCGGTTCGGGATAACACAGACTCCCCCAAGACCGGAGAAAACAGCGATCTTATGCTGCGGATCGCATTGCTGTTCATCAGCGGCAGCGCCGTTATCGGCACAATGGTCGTCAGCAAAAAGAAAAAGCACAACAGCTGACAAAGCGGTCCGGCGCACACGGCGGCTACCGGAAACGGCAGCCGCTTCTTTCTTTTGAAAGGTGCCGGAAAGCCGAATGACCGGGCGTGAATCGGCGAATGTGTCGTGGCGGGAGCAAAAGAGACCTCAAGGCAGTGTTCGCCGGCAGCGCGGAGGTCGTGATGGCGCTGTAAAAGCTGTAAAAATGGTTGAAAAATGCAAAGGAGCAAGGTAAAATAAGCATGACGGTGGTTCGTGTCCGGCTTTTTCGGAAGCACAGAGGGAGCCGGATGGAGCGTTTATCTCTGTTGGGTCTTCGTGCCTAATGAGCGGAAAAAGATCGGATCTTTAGAAAAACGGCAGGGACGGATGACGGAAAGGAACGGCAAAGGGATGCAGGCATTATTTTTGTACGGTGTGAATTGCACGAAACAGATCTGGGACAGGTTATTGCCGCTTTTGCCCACATGGCATATCGATATCGTATCTTATCCCCATGCCGTGACGGAGCAGGCGACCTGCGTGTCCGATCTGACGAGATGGGTATCCGAACGAACCAAGGGGAAACGGTATGATGTCGTCGTTGGGCACAGCCTAGGCGGGCTGATCGCGTTGGGATCGGCTTTTTCCTCGGCTCTGGACATGGATACGCAGATCGTTTGTTTGGATACCAATTTAAAACCGGCGGGTGCCTTCTTCCGCAACCTGATGACGCCGGAACATACCAAGCAGTACGGTGCACAGATCCAAGCCATGATGGAGCAGGAGCGTCGGCATTACACGCCGGCGCTGATGCAGTCGATCCGGGACGGTTTTGACTATACCGACCTGCTGCTTCAGATCAAAAACCCCGTGCATCTGCTGATGGGGGATCGGGGAAGAGCGGATGCGGAAGAACATATCGGCGAGCTGCATTTGTCAGATGCCGCGCTGGCAAAGCTCCAGATCCGTTTTGTACCGGATTCCTGCCACCTGCCGATGATCGAAGATCCCGAAAAACTGGCAGATATTTTAAACAAGATCTGCAGGAGAGAATAAACGAAGGAGAGCGATGTCGGTCTGCCGCCGACGGATCTTCAGAAAGGAAAAATGACGATGACCGGAGAAATGCTGTGGCAGGCATATTGCCGCGTCGCGAACATAGACAGCGATCGGCGGCATGATATTTGGAAATTTTGCGGAGGCGGTCCATCTGCCGATGAGTTGGCAAAGCTCGTGCTTGCCGGTGTGAAAACGGCAACTTCAAGCACGAAGCTCGCCTGCGAAACGGAAGCCGGTGGCTTGCCGACGGTCGGGACATACAGCGTGATCCTTTTTGACGATGGTGAAGCGGCGTGCATCATTCGGGATACGAAGGTGTCGGTCGTTCCGTTTGCGCTGGTCAGCGCAGAGCACGCCTGCAAGGAAGGAGAGGACGATCGCAGCTTGAGCAAATGGCGCGAGGTGCATCGGCGGGCCTTTGCGCCGGACTACCGGGCTGCCGGTCTGCTCTTTGACGAAACTGCCGAGTGCGTTCTGGAGGAATTTGAAGTCGTATATCCGTAAGATGATCTCCGATCCTTCGGTCGCTGCTGCGGCACCAAACAGATCTCATCAAAAAAAGTCCGGACACCGTCCGGACTTTTTGCTAGCCTGAGCAAGCCGCAGCCTTGCCGAACACCTTTTCGCTGTTCACCATGACTTATTACCTGCCGATGATCGGCAAGCAGAGAACGAGTGAAGAGTGAATAGTGAAGAGGGAAAAAGTAAAACCTTCTCGAACGATGTTCGAGAAGGTTTTGGTGGGAGAGGGTGGATTCGAACCACCGAAGCAAGAAGCAGCAGATTTACAGTCTGTCCCCTTTGGCCACTCGGGAACTCTCCCAGATCCAACGTGTGATACTATACCATAAGCGGCGGCGTTTGTCAAGCAAAAAAACGAAATTGATCCGCCTTTTTGGAAAAAACCTTTCGCTGCCGCCCGTCCGTGGACGGACGGCGGCGAAAGGTGGGGAGAGCAAGATCAGATCGGCTCGGCCGATCCGGCCGCGGATCGCCCGGCGCGGCCGAGCAGAGCAAAGATCAGTGCGGTCACGCCGCCCGCTGCCAGAACGATCGCGATATCGACCGGAGCCAAACGGACGACCGGCAGCTGCGCAAAGAAAAAACCGTCGCCGAACCGGTAGAGGCTGCCGCTCAGCAGGCTCAGCTCGCCGATGTACATCAGCAGCGTGGTCAGCGCCGCGACGGCGGCGGGCAGCAGCACGGACAGCCACGGCCGGCGGCCGAGCGTGAACGACCCGACGAACGACCCGACCGTCGTGCCGATGAGGATGAAGAACACCGCCATCAGCACCGCCGACACGGCGGGGACGAGCAGCTCGCCCGTGCGGTAGAACGAGGTGAAGCACGCCCAGATGCACATCCCGAGGAACGTGACCGCCGCGGCGGTCTGCACCGTCAGGGCGCGCCGTCGGCGCGTGTCGCCGCTCCGCAGCAGCCGACCGAAGCCGTAGATGCTGTTGAGCAGCGCACCGATCAGCACGACCGAGATCAGGTAAAAATGCAGCTTGAACGACGGGCTGTACCCGCCGAGCAGGACATCCACCGCCTGCCAAGCCCGCGACTGATAGTATTCCGGCGGGATATAGCACAGCGACATCTGCCAGCTTTCCAGAAAGACCGGCTCGCTCTCTCTGGCCAAAACGAGCACGCGCGTTTCCAGCAGGCGCTCCGCCGCGAAGAACACGATCAGCGCGACCGCCAGCGCCGCGGGCAGATCGAAGCGGGCGATCCGCTTTTGCAGCAGCGGCAGCAGCGCCGTGGCCGCGATCACGGCCAGCGCGATCGGCGCATAGGGGATGATGTATTTGGGGTATCTCTCCATCGGTACGGTGCCGTAGCGCAGCATCTCGACCGTGACGCGGCCGACCATGAACAGCGGGTAGGCGCACGCGGCAAGCATGGCAAGCAGCGTGATCAGCCAGTAGCGGCGGTAGCGTGGGGCTTTGATCGTTTCCATCGTTCTCCTCCGTTCTTTTTTCAGGCGTTCGTCAGCAGCAAAAACACTACGGCGGCGATCAGCAGCGAAAAGCAGACCGCAGACACCGCCGTGACGCGGCGCGGGGCGAGTAGGCTCTCGATCCGGGCGCGCAGGCGCGTCCGGCGGCGGCAAAACGGCGCGCCGCCTGGCAGATAGCCTGGCAGATAGACGGCAAAGCCGCGCTGCCGATCGGCACAGTCGAGCAGCGTGCGCGCGTATGCCCGCCGCTCGTCCGGGGAAAGGCGGGCCGTGGCGCTCTCGTCACAGGCCAGCTCCAGATCGTGCAAAAACAGCCGCAGATACAGCCACACGAACGGATCGAACCAGTGCACGGCGGCCGCCGCGACGGCGCACAGCCGCCAAATGCCGTCCGCGCGGCGGATGTGCGCACGCTCGTGCGCAAGGATGTATCCCCGCTGCTGCGGCGTGCCGCTGTCCGGCGGCAGCACGATCCTTGGCCGAAAGATCCCGTACACCGCCGGGCCGGTCACCTTGTCCGAAACGAACACGCCGCCGCCGATCGGCCGGGCGTCCGCCAGCTCGCGCATGGTGGCGATATAGATCGCCAAAAGCGTGAGCAGGATCGCCGCGGTGCCGATGCTCCAGATCAGTCCGGCGACGCCGAACAGCCGCGCCGCCCGCGGATCCGCGAACACGAGCGGCGCGTATCCCTCAGCCGCCTGCACGAAATTCATCATGTCGAAGGCGGGCAGTCTGCCGGGGACGGCGCGGACGAGCGGCCGCAGCAGCGCGGAGATCCCCACGGGGCAGCGCAGCCCGAACGGCACGGTCAGCCGCAAAAACGGCGCGGCCCACAGCCAGATCCGCAGCCGTGCCGGGATCCGCCGGATCCGGCGCAGCAGCAGGACGGGCAGCCCGGCGACCGCGCCGAGCAGGCTCATGTTGAACAGCCAATAGAACACGCCGGCCAGTCCGGCGGTTGCTTCCGGCATCGCGCTCCCTCCCGGTCTTTATTTTTCTTCGCTTTGGT
>JAJXDX010000063.1 GCA_021640185.1 Oscillospiraceae bacterium
TCAGCTTGACCTGCAGCGTGTCGGTGCGGCAGGCGGTCAGCCGCCCGTCCGCCGTGGTGACGGCGGCCAATTGCGTGTCATACTGCGGCTTGTCGGCCGTCGCGTCGTCGGCCTTTTCCGTGATCAGCGCCAGATGCAGCGTGTCGGCCGCCCCGGCCTTGCACGCCACGGCGGCATCGGCTGCCGCGCGCACCGCGCGGATCAGGTCCGTGATCACCAGCGAGCAGCCGTCGATCTGGTCGCTTTTGCCGTCCGTGGCGGCCAGTCCGGAGATGTCGCCCGGCATCTTGCCCTTGGTGAACGCCGCGAAGGCATCCGCCTGCTTGCGCCACGTGCCGTCGGCGTTCGTGCCGCCGCCGGTATCCTTGTCGGTCAGCGTGTAGCGGTCGCCTTGGTCGCGCTTGCTGTCGAGCACGCCGACGTCGCCGGGCTTGCCCTCGGTCAGCCGCACGGCGTATTCCACCTCGTCGACGCGGCAGTCCAAGATCTTGCCGTCCGCCGCCAGCAGCACCGCCGCCACCGTCGCCTTGACGGCGGTCTTGTCCTTGCCGTCCATCATGCGGGTGGCGACGCAGCCGAGGCCGATCTTGCGGCTGGCGTCCGACAGGGAGGCATCCGGGCCTTCGTCCTTGCCGCACGCGGCGGTGCAAAGGCACAGCGCTGCCGCCAGCAGGGCGCAGAGGAGTTTGCCTGTTTTCTTCATGTCGATCCTTCTTTCCGTCGTGCAGGCCGGTCGGCCTGCGGATGCGCCGCCCCGGAAGGAGCGGCGGAGCGCGTTTCGCTCCCATCTCTACTATGAGAAAAAACGCGCCCCGTATTCAGGAAATTATTGAAAGAAGGATCGGCACCGGGTCAGCTCTCCGGCGCCATCGCCTCCGGGCGCAGCACGCGGATGATCTTGACCGGGCATTTTTCCACACATTTGCCGCAGCCGGTGCATTTTTCGTGATCGACGCGGGCCAGCGCGTCGGTCACGTGGATCGCGTCGTGCGGGCAAACGCGTTGGCAGATCCCGCACCCGATGCAGCCCGCGGAGCATACGGCCTTGACCGCCTTGCCGAACGCGTGGGACGAGCAGCGCACCTCGATCTTGGCGCTGTCCGGCCGCATGGCGATGATGTGCTGCGGACAGGCGGCGACGCACTGCTCGCAGGAGATGCATTTGTCGGCATCGACGACGGCGATGCCGTCGGCCAACCGGATGGCATCCGCCGGGCAGACCGCCGCGCACGTGCCAAGGCCGAAGCACGCCCACGCGCAGGCTTTCCCGGCGTGGCCGGGCGCCATGGCCGCCTGACGGCAGTCCGGCGCACCGAAATAATGGTAGTCCCGTTTGGCGGCATCGCACGTTCCGGCGCAGCGGACATAGGCCACGCGCCGCTGCACGTCGCCCGCCGCCGTGCCCATGATCTCGGCTACCCGCGCGGCAACGGCGGCGCCGCCCACCGGGCAGGCGTTCGTCGGGGCGTCGCCCCGCACGACGGCCTCGGCCAAGGCGTCGCACCCGGCATAGCCGCAGCCGCCGCAGTTGTTGCCCGGCAGCGCCTCACGCACCGCCTGCAGCCGTTCGTCCGTTTTCACGGCGAACAGGCGCGCCGCCAGACCCAGCAGCAGCCCGATCGGTACGCTGACCCCGCACGCGATCGCGACGGCCAGCCCTATCCCCGGTATCATCGGCGCCCCTCCTTAAAAATGCAGGCCGGAAAAGCCGTAAAACGCGATCGCCATCAGCCCGGCCGTCAGCAGCACCAGCGGCATCCCGCGGAAGGCGGGCGGCACGGCGTTGCCTTCCATGCGCTCGCGCAGGCCGGCCATGATCACGATCGCGACCGCGAAGCCCAGCGCCGTGCCGAAGCCGGTCAGCACGCTCATGCCGAAGCCGTAGCCGTTTTGCACGTTCGTCAGCGCCACGCCGAGGACGGCGCAGTTGGTGGTGATCAGCGGCAGATACACGCCAAGGGCGGAATACAGCCCGTGGCTGAGCTTTTTCAGTGCCATCTCCACCAGCTGGACCAGCGCGGCGATGACGAGGATGAACACGATCGTTTCCAGATACGTCAGTCCCAGCGGCACCAGCACGCCGGCATACAACAGGCTGGTGAGCGCGGACGACAGCGTGATGACGAAGATGACCGCACCGCCCATCCCGGCCGCCGTTTTGATGCTTTTGGACACGCCGAGGAAGGGGCACAGCCCCAAAAACTGGCTGAGCACCACGTTGTTGATCAGCGCGGTGGTCAGCAGCGTCAGCAGCAGAGTCTTGATCACGGCTGCGTGCCTCCTTCCTCGCGGCGCACCGTCTGCGCCGCATCGGCGGCGAGGTTTTTACGGTCCGGCGCCGCGCTCATCCCGGCGATGCCGGGCGTCCCCTCATCGGGCGATGCCGGGCAGCTTTGGCTGCCCGGACATCCCGCGCATCCCGCGCAGCCGCCGGACGTGCCGCCTTTGCCGTTTTTCGTGCCGGCCTTCAGCTTGTTTTGCAGCGCGGCCAGCAGCGCCAGCACGAAAAATGCGCCCGGCGCCATGACGAGGATGGCGATCGGCTGATAAAACGACGGCATGATCTGCACGCCGAACAGCGTGCCGCTGCCGAACAACTCCCGCACTGCGCCGATCACGGTCAGCGACAGGGTGAAGCCCAGCCCCATGCCCAGGCCGTCGAAGGCGGACAGCAGCACCGGGTTTTTGGAGGCGTACGCCTCGGCGCGCCCCAAAATGATGCAGTTGACCACGATCAGCGGGATGAATATCCCCAGCGAGCGGTACAGCGACGGCACATAGGCCTGCAAAAGCAGCTGCACCATCGTGACGAACGAGGCGATGATCACGATATAGGCGGGCATCCGCACGCCGGACGGGATCACCCGGCGCAGCAGTGAGATCATGGTGTTCGACAGCACGAGCACCGCCGCCGTCGACAGCCCCATGCCAAGGCCGTTGACCGCCGTGGACGTGACGGCCAGCGTCGCGCACATCCCCAACATCAGCACGAAGGTCGGGTTCTCGCGGATGACGCCGTTGACGATCCGCTCCCATAGCTTTTTCATCCGATCCCCTCCCCCAGCTGCGCGGTAAGCGCCAGCGCCGCCTGCGTGGCGGCGCGCAGGGCTTGCGTGGTGTAGGTCGCGCCGGTGATGCCGTCGATCTGATCGGCCGACGTGATGCCGATGAATTGCTGCCGCACGTCTTCGTTCTCGCAGTTCGCGCCGAAGCCGGGCGATTCGCTGTGGCTGAGCACCGCATAGCCCGCGACCGTGCCGGTCTTATCGATGCCCAGCGCGATGCGGATCACTCCGCCGTAGCCTTTGTCCGAGGCGGCGGCCGCGACGAAGCCGAGCGTCTGCCCGGCGGCATCGCGGGCGATCAGCACCTCCTCGACGGACGAGCCGTCCGTCCGCGTCGCGTTGAAGGCAGCCAGCACCGCCGCCTCGTCCGGCAGCGTATCGAAGGCCGCGGCATCGGGGAACACCGCGCCGTAGGCATCGGCCTTTTGCTGCTGCTGCGCGCGCTCGATCGGCGCCTTCGTCAGCTCGTAGACGAAGGCCAGCGCCGCCACCGCGACCAGCGTGATCAGCAGCAGGATCCCGGTGTTCTTCAGCACCGTCCTCATCCCTGCGCGCCCCCTTTCTTTTCGCGCCGCGCGCGGCGCACACCGAACGGGCGCGGCCAAGTGGCGCGCTCGATCAGCGGAGAGAGCATATTGCCGATCAGGATCGCGTAGGACACGCCCTCCGTCATGGAGCCGAAGATGCGCAGCATCGCCGTTAGCAGCCCCAGCAGCGCCGCATACACGATCTGCCCGATCGGGGTGATCGGGCTCGTAGCGTAGTCCGTGGCCATGAACACCGCCCCGGCCAGCAGGCCGCCGGACAGGGCTTGTCCCAGCAGATAGCCTGCCGTCACGCTCTCCCCGCGGCCAAGGCGGAACAGCGCGATGAACGCGACCGTGCCAAGGACGTACACCGCCGGGATCCGCAGGCGGATCACCCGGCGGGACAGCAGGTAGGCCGCGCCCAGCAGGATGGCGGCGGCGCTCGTTTCGCCGATGCAGCCGGCGTGCAGCCCAAAAAACAGCTGCCACAGATCCGGTACGCCGCCGCCGCGCAGGACGGAAAGCGGCGTCGCCGTCGCGACGGCGTCGACCGAAACGGTCGTCAGCCGCTGCCACAGCGAGGACAGCGCGCTGCTGCCGAACAGGTCGCCCACCGCCGGGAACCCGCTGCCGACCAGCGCCGGGAACGAGATCAGCAAAAAGCAGCGCGCGGCGAGCGCGGGGTTCATGATGTTCTGCCCGATGCCGCCGAACAGCTGTTTGACGATCACGATCGCGAACGCGCCGCCCATGACCGGGATCCACCACGGCACGGAGGACGGCAGGCCCATGGCCAAGATCAGCCCCGTGACGACGGCGCTGCCGTCGCCTACCGTGGACGGCAGCCGCATCAGGCGGCGGTACAGGTATTCGCTGCCGACGCAGGCGGCGACGGACAGCAGGATCACCAGCAGCGCGCGCAGCCCGAACACATACACGCCAAACAGTAGCGGCGGCAGCAGGGCGATCATCACGTCGCGCATGACCGTGGCCGTGGATGCGGCGGTGCGCACGTGCGGTGACGTAGACACGTTGAGCATGGCGGTCAGCCCTCCTTCTTCGCGCGGGCGGCAGCCGCGCGGCGCTCCGCCGCGACGGCGGCGCGCGCATACTTGAAGCTTTGCGTCAGGCGGCGCTTCGCCGGGCAGACGACCGTGCAGCAGCCGCATTCGATGCATTCCATGCCGCCAAGTTTTTCGTAGCCCGCAAGATCGCCGCTGTCGGCCTTTTTCGCCAGCTCGGCGGGCACCAGCCGCTCCGGGCAGGCGCGCACGCACCGCCCGCAGCGGATGCACGCCGTCGGCTCCCACGCCGCCACCTCGTCGCGGCACAGCAGCAGGATCGACGACGAGGTCTTGACGACCGGCACGTCCAGATCGGGCAGGGCGATGCCCATCATCGGCCCGCCGGACACGATCTTTTCCGGCTGTGCGCCCGGCTTGATGCCGCCGGCCGCCTCCAGCACCTCGCGGTGGCTGCTGCCGGTGGGCACGCGCAGGTTGCACGGCGTGGCCGCGCCGTCGCCCGTCACGGTCATGATCGTGGCGATCTGCGGCACGCGGCGGCACACCGCCAGATAGACCGAGATGACGGTGGACACGTTGAGCACGATGCAGCCCGCCGCGATCGGCAGGCGGCTCGCGCAGATGTCCCGTCCCGTGACGGCGTGGATCAGCATCCGCTCGCCGCCCTGCGGATATTTCGTTTTCAGGCGCTGCACGCGCACGCGCTCATGCATGCGCGCCTGTGCGGTCAGCAGGGCGATCGCCTCCGGCTTGTTGTCCTCGATCGCGATGACGCCCTGCGCCTTGGGGAACAGCCGCAGCACCACGTCCAGCCCTGCGAGCAGCCGCTCCGGCTGCTCCAGCATCAGGCGCAGGTCGCTGGTCAGATACGGCTCGCATTCCGCACCGTTGACGATCACGGTGTCCGGCTCCTGACCGGGCTTGACGGTCAGCTTGACGTGCGTCGGGAAGCCCGCGCCGCCCTGCCCGACGATGCCCGCATCGCGGATCGCGGAAAGGATCTCGTCCGCCGTCATGTCCGCCGGGTCGCGCGGCGTGTCGAAGCCATCGACTGCGGCGAACAGCCCGTCGTTCTCGATCAAAACGGCATCCGTTTCCCGCCCGGCGGCGGTGCGCACGCGGCGGATCTCCTTTACGGTGCCGGACACGGCGCTGCAGATCGCCGCGCTGATAAAGCCGTTCGGCGCGGCGATCGGCTGGCCGACCAGCACGCGGTCGCCGGGCGCGACGACCGGCACCGCCGGTGCGCCGATGTGCTGCGACAGCGGGTATACCGCCTCGCCTTTCGGCAAAAACGGACGGATAGCCGCTGTGCTCGTCAGCGACTTGCCGTCCTCCTCCGGGTGGATCCCGCCGCGAAAGCTGCGGGCGCGCGTATCAGATCGCATTTGATCCCCTCATCCGTTTTTTATTTGGGCAAAAGCATCGCCTGGGCGCGGTGCAGTTGCTTAAGATAGCAGCTTACTTGGTCCGCGCCCAAAGATAGAGCCAACTCCGGAAAATGCCTGAAAGGCATTTTCGCAGGGCGCGGTGCAGTTGCTTAAGATAGCAGCTTACTTGGTCCGCGCCCAAAGATAGAGCCGTCTCCGGGAAATGCCTGCAAGGCATTTTCGCAGGGAGCGCTGAAGAAGTTAAAGATAGCAGATCACTTTATGCGCGCCCGGTGGTGTATTTCTTCCGCCAGCGCATAGAACTCCTGTGCGCTGCGGCTGGACGGCTTGAAGCTGCCGACGGGACGGCTGCTGTCCTGTGCCCACTCCACGGTGCTGTCCACCCGCACGATGCTGTCGAACACCGGCACGCCGTCCATCGCGTGCAGCGCGTCCAGCGTCTGCCGATAGTAGTTCTTGCGGGTGGAGGCCTTCGTCAGCGCCACGCCCAGCAGGCTCAGCTGCGGGGCGAGCTGCTGCACGGCGGTAAAGAACTCGAACATATTCGCCAGGCCGAACAGCCCCCACGGGCTGGCCTCCACCGGCACGATCAGCCGGTCGGACGCGACGAGCAGGTTCATCACCCAGCCGCCGAGCGTCGGCGGCGCGTCCAGCAGGATATAGTCGTATTTGCCGCTGTCGCGCACGGGCTGCAGGCATTTTTTCAGCACGAACTCCCGCTGCCATTTGGTGAACAGCTCGTACTCGATGCCGCTCATCAGCGTGGAGGACGGGACCAGCTCCAGGCCGGGATACGGCGTCGGCACGATGTAGCCGTCCGTCAGCGGCTGCTGCAGACGGATGGCATGGTACAGGTTCTTCTCCTGCTGCGCCATCTCCAGCACCCGCTCCTCCGGGAAAAACGACAGGCTCAGATCCAGCTGCATATCCCCGTCGACCAGCAGTACGCGCTGCCCCTGCTGCGACAGGGCGTACCCCACGTTCGCACACGTGGTGGATTTGCCGCTGCCGCCTTTGTTGTTCGCAAAGCACAGCACCATGGTGTCGCGTTTTTCCTCATCGGCCATAACAGCACGCTCCTTTACGATCCTTGCCCGTTTTCGGGCATTTTATTCACCGAAGAAGTGGCGGTGCACCGCGCTGACGGCACGGTCGGCATCCTCCTTCGCCACAAGGACGGATACGCGGATCTCGCTCGACGAGATCATCTGGATGTTGATGTTCGCGTCGCTGAGCGCCTCGAACATCCCGGCGGCGACGCCCTCGTGCGTTTCCATCCCCGCGCCGACGATGGAGATCTTGGCCACGTCGGTGTCGCAGCGCAGCTCTTTGGCGCCCATCATATCGCAGAACTCGGACAGGGCGGCGACCGCCTCGTCGCCCATGCGGGACGGCACGGTGAACGCGATGTCCTTCGTCCCGTCACGGCCGACGGACTGCAGGATGTTGTCCACCGGCACGTGCGCCTTCGCCACGCGCGAGAACACCTTGAACGCGATGCCGGGGCTGTCCGGCAGCGCCACGACCGAGATGCGCGCCACGCTGTCGTCCTTCGCGACGCCTTTGATCAGCATTTTTTCCACTTTCGTGACCTCCTTGACCTTCGTTCCTTCCGCAGCCGTCATGCTGGAGAGCACCTCCAGCTCCACGTTGTACTTCTTCGCCATCTCGACCGACCGATTGTTGAGCACCTGTGCGCCGGACGTGGCCAGCTCCAGCATCTCGTCATACGTGATCTCGGCCAGCTTGTGCGCGCCCGCGACCTTGCGGGGATCGGCCGTGTATACGCCCTCCACGTCGGTGTAGATCTGGCACAGATCCGCGTGCATGACCGAGGCGATCGCCACGGCGCTGGTGTCGGATCCGCCGCGCCCCAGCGTGGTGATATCGTCATAGCGGTTGATCCCTTGGAACCCCGCGACCACGACGATGCGCTTTTTGTCCAGCTCCGCGCGGATGCGCTCCGGCATCACGCGCTTGATGCGTGCCGCACCGTAGGTGCTGTTCGTCGAAAAACCGGCCTGCCAGCCCAGCAGCGATACCGCCGGGAAGCCCAGCGCCTCGATCGCCATGGCCAGCAGCGCGATGCTGATCTGCTCGCCGGCCGCCATCAGCATATCCATCTCGCGCTTGTTGGCGCGGGGATCGATCTCCTCCGCTTTGGCGATCAGGTCGTCGGTCGTGTCACCCTGCGCGCTGACGACCACCACCACGTCGTTGCCCTGCTTATACGTGTTCGTCACGATCTCCGCCACGTGCATGACGCGGCGCGCGTCCGCCACCGAACTGCCGCCGAATTTTTGTACCACTAACATACGCAAGCTCCCTTCCGCCGCGCGGCCGGTCTGCCGACCGGCCGTGCCGCCCTCAATGCATATAGATCCGCAGGGCGCGCACTAAGCGCATCCCTTTGAAGGAGTCGAATTTCTCCGTCAGCAGATATTCCGGCATACACGGGGTGACGAAGGCCACCTCGTCCTCCGGCGCATCCGGCACGCTGACCATGCGCACATCGCCGAACGTGCGCCCGATCTGCACCAGCGCGCCCGCGTCCTTTTCGCAGGTGAAGCGCACCAGCATGGCGGCCGGAGCCAGCCGGTGATCGCGCACGTAGCCCGGCTCCGCCGGGCCCCAGAACAGGGTCTTGCGCGCCGTTAGGTGCTTCGC
>JAJXDX010000064.1:0-6871 GCA_021640185.1 Oscillospiraceae bacterium
GGTGAGGCGGACGAGGGAAACGGATGAGAACATACGCCAAAAAGGCGGCTGCGGCGGCGATGAGCATCCTCCTTCTGCTCGGCGGCTGCGCATCGGCCGGGCCGCCGGAGAGCACGCCCGCCGGGTCGGTGAGCCGTGCGTCCGGCACCTCTTCGACGGCCGGGCCGGACACGACGGCGGCACCGACGGCGAGCACTGTCGTTCGGACGGACGGGAGCCATACGCCGGCAGGCACGTCCGCACAGAGCCGGGCGACGGCATCGGGCGACGCACCTCGCATTTCGGCGGCGACCTCGACGTCGATCTCGACGGTATCCGTAACGGTGTCCGCGACCGTGCCGATGATGACCGGCACGCGCCCGCCGCGCCCGGCCGGCAGCGCGCGGATGACGAACCTCGACTACGATAACGGCGGCCGTTTCATCGGCGATAACGACGGCCCGGCCTATGTGATCTACTCCAAAAAGGGATATGCCCGTGCGTCGGTCGATGTGCTGCTCAGCGATGCCAAGGTGCAGATCGAACGGCGCAGCGACGGGAAGATCCTGATCGCCTATGCGTTCCTCGGGCTGGACACGGTCAGCGATGACGGTGTCGGCAACTGCCTCGATGCCGGGCTGCAATACGGCACCGACCGTCAGTGGCACGTGTTCTATAACCTGCAGCGTGCCTCTGTCGGCGAGGCCCGGTGGTATGAGTCGCGCCGTTTCCTCGATCCGACGCATGACTATCGCCTGACGCTCGATTGCTCGAAGAACAACGGCTGGGCGGAGCTGACCGTGCTCGATCTGACGACCGGGCTGGTGGCGGACAGCGTTTGGATGCAGGCACTGTATGCCAAAAAGGACGGCAGCAACGTCGATTTTTATCAGGACTACGCGCTCGATTTCCCGGATGACGTCAAATTCACGCCGGACGGCGCGCCCGGTCGGGACGACTTCGTGCAGATCACCCGTTACAATATGGACGAAGGCTGCTATCTGAAGGATCTGCGCATCGTGCGGGCCACGCTGGACGGGCAGCCGTGGACGGCGGAAAAGACCGATCGGCGCGTGATGTGGCCCGATCGCAGCTGCACGGCGATCGGCCGGCCGATCGTGCGGGTGAGCCGGGCGGAGTTCGACACACAGCTGAGCCTTGATCTCGATCTGGACGGAAAATGAAAGGGAGCGGATAATATGGATACCGAACGTGCCGCCGAGCTGCGGCGGTTTTATCACGACCGGCTGATGCAGGACATCATGCCGTTTTGGATGGCCTCCGATCTGATCGACCGCCGCTGCGGCGGCTTCCTCACGAGCGTCGACCGGGAAGGTCGACTGTATGACGAGGACAAGAGCGTCTGGTTCCAAGGACGGTGCCTGTGGACGTTCTCGCGCCTGTGCAACACCTACGGGCCGCGGGAGGAATGGCTCGAGGCCGCCAAAAGCGGTGCGGTGTTCCTCCGGGCGCACTGCATCGACCCGGCGGACGGCCGGATGTTCTTCACGGTCACGCGGGACGGCCGTCCGCTGCGCAAACGGCGGTACTTTTTCTCGGAAAGTTTCCTGACTGCCGGCTTCACGGAGTATTACGGCGTGACCGGCGATCCGGCCGATCTGCGCCTGGCGGCGGACTATTTCGACCGGATGCTGCGGATGTACCGCGATCCGTCTGCCGATCCGTTCAAGATCACGCCGAAGGAGAACACCGCCGTCCGCCGTCTGCACGGGAACGCCGAGCCGATGGTGCTCGTCAGCACGGCGCAAGCGCTGCGGCGGGTGGACACGGCACGCACGGCGTACTACGACGGCGCGATCCGCAGCCTGATCGACGATATGTTGACGCTGCACGATAAACCGGAGCTCGGCTGTATGCTCGAGAACGTCCTGCCGGACGGATCGATATTCGACGGACCTGCCGGGCGCACCGTCAACCCCGGCCATTCGATCGAAAATTCGTGGTTCTTGATGAACTATGCGAACACGGTCGGCGATCAAGAGCTGCTGCGCCGCGCGCTCGGCATCCTGCGCGGATCGCTCGAGCGCGGGTGGGACACGGCGTACGGCGGCATCGTGTATTTTACCGATGTATACGGGCGTCCCTGCGTGCAGCTGGAGCATGATATGAAGCTGTGGTGGGTGCATAACGAGGCGCTGATCGCCACCCTGTTCGCTCATGTGCTGACCGGCGACGAAACGTGGAGCAAATGGTACGACCGCCTGCATGAGTACACGTTCGGCCATTTCCCGGATGCCGACTTCGGCGAGTGGTACGGCTATCTGCACCGGGACGGCACGGTGTCGCACACACAGAAAGGCTCGCTGTGGAAAGGGCCGTATCATCTGCCGCGCTGTCTCATGCTCTGCGAGCAGATCCTGACGGCGGCCGAAAACGGCAAGGCGGTCCCGCCGCTGCTGTAATGCCCTCGCCGCGGCGGAGCAGGACGAGCAGATCGTCCCCGGATCTTGGCGGATAGTCGAACGACGGATGCCCGGCCGGGCGATATGATAAAAGACGTCCATTTGTTATACGATAAGGAGCGCGCTATGTCTGCATTACTGACGGTATACGAAAAAGCGATGCCCGAAACGCTCGGATGGCGGGAAAAGCTGGAAGCGGCGCGGGCGGCGGGCTTCGACGGTGTCGAGCTGAGCATCGACGAAACGGACGAAAAGCTCGCACGGCTCGGCTGGGACGCGCCGCAGCGCCGCGCGCTGCGGGCACTGACCGTCGACACCGGCGCGTGCCTGCAGACGATGTGCCTGAGCGGTCACCGCCGCTATCCGCTGGGCAGCCGCGATCCGCAGATCCGGCAGCGCGGGCTGGATATCGCCCGGCAGGCGATCGAGCTTTCCTACGATCTGGGCATCCGCATCATCCAGCTCGCCGGGTACGACGTGTATTACGAGCCGTCGGACGACGGCTGCGCCGCCCGCTTCGGCGAGGCCTTGGCGCAGGTGACCGCCTATGCGGCGCAGCGCGGCGTGATCTTGGCGTTCGAAACGATGGAAACGCCCTTTATGGACACGGTGGAGAAGGCGATGGCCCATGTCCGGCGCATCGACTCGCCGTTTTTGCAGGTGTATCCGGATCTCGGCAACATCACGAACGGCGCGGCGGATCCCGCCGCCGACCTTGCGGCCGGCGCGGGGCACATCGTCGCCGCGCACCTGAAGGATACGCTGCCCGGTGTGTACCGCGGCCTGCACTTCGGCGAGGGGCGCGTGGCGTTCCCGGCACTGATTCGGCAGCTGCGGCAGCAGGGCGTGGGGCTGTTCAATGCCGAGTTTTGGTTCGATCCCGCCTATCGCGGCGGGGATTGGGCGGGCGCGCTGCGCGAGGCGCACGACCGCCTGCGTCCGTTGACGGAGGGCTGATCATGCGCTATCTGTTGGGACTGGATAACGGCGGCACGATGACCAAGGCGGCCCTGTTCGACGAGAACGGGACGCCGGTCGCGTCCGCGTCGCGGCAAACGCCGCTCTCCACCCCGTCCGCCGGGCGGGAGGAGCGCGACATGGAAGAGCTGTGGCAGGCGAACGCCGCCTGCATCCGCGAGGTGCTGGAGCGCTCCGGCATCGATCCCGGCGCGGTGGCGGGCGTCGGCTGCACCGGGCACGGCAAAGGCGCGTACCTGTGGGGAGAGGATGGGCCGGTGTGTCCCGCCATCGCCTCCACCGACCGCCGCGCCGAGGATATCGTGCGCCGCTTTTCGGCGGACGGCACGGCCGCCGAGGTGCGCCGCCGCACGCTGCAGCCGCCGATCGCGTGCCAGCCGCCGCTGCTGCTGCGCTGGATCAAGGAGAACGCGCCGCAGCTGCTGCCGCGGATCCGCCACGTGTTCTCGTGCAAGGACTATATCCGTTTCCGCCTGACGGGGGAGGCACGCTCGGAGCTGACCGACGCCTCCGGCACGGCGCTGCTCGACCCCGGCACCGGGCGGTTCGATCCGGCGCTCTTCGCCCTGTTCGGGATCGCGGAGCTGGCGGATCGCCTGCCGCCGCCGTGCGGCGCGTGGGAGCGCTGCGGCACGGTGACGGAGGAGGCCGCCCGGCAGACCGGGCTGTGCCCCGGCACGCCGGTGGCGGGCGGGATGTTCGATATCGATGCCTGCGCCGTGGCGGCGGGCGTGACCGATCCGGATCGGCTGTGCATGATCACCGGCACATGGAGCATCAACGAATACCCGTCCCGCACGCCCGTCTCGGACGAAACGACGCGCTCGTCGTTGTTCTGCCTGCCCGGCTACTGGCTGATCGAGGAGAGCAGTCCGACCTCGGCGGGCAATTTGGAATGGCTCCTGAACACCTGCCTGAAGGCAGAGGCGGCGCGGGCACGGGCGGACGGCGTGCGGTTTTACGACCGCGCGGACGCGCTGGTGGCGGCTCTGCCGCCGCAGGACAGTCGGGTCGTGTTTCTGCCGTTTTTGTACGGCAGCAACACCGCCGTACACGATGCGGCCTTCGTCGGCCTGTCGAACGCGCACGGCAGCGCCGATCTGCTGCGCGCGGTCTATGAGGGCGTGACGTATGCGCACCGGATGCACCTTTCCCGCCTGCTGCGTTTCCGCCGCCCGCCGGCGGCGATCCGGCTGACCGGCGGCGCGGCGCGCTCCGCCGTTTGGGTGCAGATGTTCGCCGATGTGCTGGGGCTGCCGGTGGAAGCGGTCGGGATGGCACAGCCGGGCGCGCAGGGCGCGGCGATGGCCGCGGCGGTGGCCGGAGGGGTCTGGCCGTCGCCGCAGGCGGCCGTGCGGCAGATGATGCCGCCCGTCCGCACCGTGCTGCCGGATCCGGCGGCCGCCGCGGTCTATGAAGAAAAATATGCCCGGTACCTTGCGGTGACCGAGCGGCTGGGAGGAATATAAGATGCTGGAGGAACTCAAGCAGCGCGTGTTCGCCGCGAACATGGCGCTGCCGGCGCACGGGCTGGTCACGTTCACGTGGGGAAACGCGTCCGGGATCGACGACGCGCGGGAGCGCGTCGTGATCAAGCCGTCCGGCGTGGATTACGATGCGCTGCGGCCCGAGGACATGGTGGTGGTGGAGCTTGCGACCGGCCGCGTGCTGGAGGGGACATACCGCCCGTCGTCTGATACGCCGACGCACCTGGTGCTGTACCGGGCGTTCCCGACGGTCGGCGGCGTGGTGCATACGCATTCGCGCTTCGCGACGTGCTGGGCGCAGGCCGGCCGCACGCTCCCGCCGTACGGAACGACACACGGGGACTATTTTTACGGCGGCGTGCCGTGCACGCGGCGGATGACCCCGGCGGAGATCTCCGGCGCATACGAGGAGGAGACGGGCAACGTCATCGCGGAGACGTTCCGGCAGCGCTCGCCGCAGAGCGTGCCGGGCGTGCTGGTCCATAGCCACGGCCCGTTCACTTGGGGGAACGACCCCGCTGAGGCGGTGCACAACGCCGTGGTGCTCGAGGAGATCGCGATGATGGCCATCGAAACGGAGCAGCTGGGCAATACCGCTCCCATGCAGCAGGAGCTGCTGGATAAGCACTTTTTGCGCAAACACGGCGCCGCCGCGTATTACGGGCAGAGGTGAAGCCAACGGCCGGACGGCATCTTTCGATGCTGCCCGGCCGTTGGCAAGTCATAAGTTATAGTGGGTAGCAGAAAAGCACTTGCCGTGGGCAAGTGCTTTTTCTTCGTCATCTCTGCGTCAGCAGGCAGACGGCGTGGGCGGCGATGCCCTCGCCGCTGCCGGTGAAGCCCAGTCCTTCCTCTGTCGTCGCCTTGACGCTGACGCGGCCGAGGTCGGCCCCGCAGGCATCGGCGATCTGCTGCCGCATCTGCGGGATGAACGGGGCAAGCTTCGGCCGTTGGGCCAGTACGGTGGCATCGATGTTGCCGATCTGCCAGCCTGCCGCGCGGATGCGCTCGCCCACGGTCTGCAGCAGGCGCAGGCTGTCCGCTCCGGCAAAGGCAGGGTCGCTGTCCGGGAACAGCTTGCCGATGTCGCCCAGCGCCGCCGCGCCCAGCAGCGCGTCCATCACCGCGTGGGTCAGCACGTCGGCGTCCGAATGGCCGAGCAGCCCGTGCTCGAACGGGATGCGGACGCCGCCCAAGATCAGCGGCCGACCCTCGACCAGCCGGTGGACGTCATAGCCGTGACCGATGCGCATCGGATCTTCCTCCTTTTTCTGCCCGGCGGAAAGCAGCGCCCGCGCGAGCGGGACATCCGCCGGAGCGGTCAGCTTGATGTTCTGCGGCGCACCGGGGATCAGCCGCACGCGGTGTCCGGCGTGCTCCATCAGCTGGCAGTCGTCCGTGTAGTCCGCGCCGCTCTCCTCGGCCGCTGCCAGCGCGGCGGCGAACGCCGCCCGCGTGAACACCTGCGGCGTCTGCACCCGCCACAGGCCGTTGCGCTCCTCTGTGCCGGTGACGAAGCCGTCGCCGTCCGTGCGCTTGAGCGTGTCCGTGACCGGGACGGCGGCTGCCGCCGCGCCGCATTCGGCCGCCGCATCCACCACCGCCCGGATCGTTTCCGGCGGCACCAGCGGGCGCGCACCGTCGTGGATCCCGACCAGCCGCGCGGTCTCCGGCACGGCGCGCAGCCCCGCCGCGACCGACTGCTGCCGCGTCGCGCCGCCCGGCACGGCGGCGATCAGCTTATCGATCCCGTTTTCCCGCGCCATGGCGGAAAACGGCGCGATATCCTCCGCCCGCGCGGCCAGCACGATGCCGTCTACGCTGTCCGCTGCCTGCAGCGCACGCAGCGTGTGCAGCAGCACCGGGTCGCCGCCAAGCAGGATCTGCTGCTTCGGCTGCCCCATCCGGGACGACTGCCCCGCCGCCGCCACGATCATCACACATCCCATGTCCCGCACCTCTTTTCCCTCTCACCTTACCACATTTTTGCCGCAATGTAAAGAG
>JAJXDX010000064.1:6881-8605 GCA_021640185.1 Oscillospiraceae bacterium
CTCCGGATCGGTCATAGTGGCAAAAAAACATACCGGAATTTAGCAGTAACGCCAAATTCGCAATTTTTTTACAAAAAACCTTCTAATAAGATGACCAAAACCCCTTGCGTTTTGCCGGATAAGTTGCTACAATAGAAAAAACGGTTCTGGGAGGAGATCGCTGTGGAAGACCAAACGCTGCTTGCACCGGAAGAGCTGCGCGAGGAATTGCGCCGCTTTGCCGAGGGCACGTCTGCGCACATCTATCGGGTGCTTGGCTGCCGCTATGCGGGGGACGGATACACGTTCCGCGTCTGGGCGCCGTCCGCGCGGTCGGTGTCGCTGATCGGCGATTTCAACGCATGGGACCCGGCCGCGCAGCCGATGGAGCCGATCGGCGGCGGCGTGTGGGCGTGCGCGCTGCAAAATGTGCAGCCGTATGCCGCCTACAAATACCACATCGTCGGCTGCGACGGACAGGCCGTCGATAAAGCCGATCCCTTCGCCGCGCATCAGGAAACACGTCCCGGCACGGCCTCGAAGGTGTTCCCGCTCGGCGGCTACCGCTGGCAGGACGGCGCATGGCGCGAACGGATGAAGGATGCCGATATCTACGACTGCCCGATGAACATCTACGAGGTGCATCTCGGCTCGTGGCGGCGATTCTCGGACGGCAATACGTTCTCTTATCAAAAGCTGGCCGAGGAGCTGATCCCCTACGTCGTCGACATGGGCTACACGCATATCGAGCTGCTGCCCGTGATGGAGCATCCGTTCGACGGCTCGTGGGGATATCAGGTCACCGGCTATTACGCGCCGACCTCGCGCTACGGTACGCCGCACGACTTCATGGCGTTCGTCGACGCGTGCCACGCGGCGGGGGTGGGCGTCATCCTCGACTGGGTGCCCGCACACTTCCCCAAGGACAGCGCCGGGCTGTACCGTTTCGACGGCGGTGCGTGCTTCGAATATGCCGATCCGCGCCGCGGCGAGCACAAGGAATGGGGCACGTGCGTGTTCGACTACGGCCGGCCGGAGGTGCGCTCCTTCCTGATCGCCAACGCCATGTACTGGCTGGAGGAGTTCCACGCCGACGGGCTGCGCGTCGACGCGGTGGCATCGATGCTGTATCTCGATTACGGGCGGCGCGACGGCGAATGGCTGCCTAACCGCTTCGGCGGCCGCGAGAATCTGGAGGCGGTGTCCTTCCTGCGCGCTCTTAACGAGACGGTGTTCGCCGCGCATCCGCACGCGCTGATGATCGCGGAGGAATCCACGGCGTGGCCGCTGGTCAGCCGTCCGACGAGCGACGGCGGGCTGGGCTTCAACTATAAGTGGAACATGGGCTGGATGAACGATATGCTGCAGTATATGTCTCTGGACCCCCTGTACCGCAAGGGCGACCATAACGCGCTGACGTTCTCCATGACCTACGCCTATTCCGAGAATTTCGTGCTGCCGATCTCGCACGACGAGGTCGTGCACGGCAAAGGCTCGCTGATCGGGAAGATGCCCGGCAGCTATGAAGAAAAATTCGCCGGTGTGCGCGCCTTCCTCGGGTATATGATGAGCCACCCGGGCAAAAAGCTGCTGTTCATGGGCTGCGAATTCGGTCAGTTCAAGGAATGGGACTATGAGAACGGGCTGGATTGGCTGCTGCTCGAGTACGAGAGCCATCGGATGCTGCGCCACTATGTGCGCACGCTCAACTGCCTTTATCGCGAAACGCCCGCGCTGTGGGAGAA
>JAJXDX010000065.1 GCA_021640185.1 Oscillospiraceae bacterium
GTCTGCCGGTGCTGCTGCCGGTTGCCACATTTGCTGCGGCTGCGCTGATCGCCGCCCTCGCCGCGGCAAAACGCCGCCGCGCACGCTGACGGCAGTTTGACAGAGATACCGCCGGGGCAAAACGGCCTTCGCCCTACCCGGCGGCGTGCGCCGACTGCCCGGTGACCGGATATCGACCGGCACCGGGCGGCCGGCAGAACGGAGGATGACGATGAAACGACTGTTAGCCCTGCTCACCGCGCTGCTGCTGTGTTTGTCGGCAGTCGCCTGCGGGGGCAAGCCTGCCGACACACCGGAAAGCAGCGGCGCATCGCTGCCGGAGCCGTCGGCACCGGAGCAAAGCGAGAGCCTTCCTTCCCCGACGGACACGTCGGATGCGGCGACGACGGCCGGGACGACCGCCGCCCGCACGACGGTATCCGGCGGCAAGACGTCGCCGACGAAAAGCGCGGGCGGCGGCACGTCGCCGACGGAAACGCCCGTCGTCCATGCGACGCTGCCGAAATTCAACATCCGGGGGAAAACGGTCGAGCTGCTGACGCACGACAGCCCGGAGACCGAGGAATCCAAAAAGATCATCGCCCGCTTCAAGGGCGCTTACGGCGCGACGCTGAAGATGACGTCCGTTTCGTGGTCGGACATGGCGACGAAGCTCAATTCCCGCGTCATGTCGAACGATCCGCCGGATGCGGTGGTCGTGCGCAATGCCGATATCTACACCTATCAGCTCAACGGCATCCTCAAGGACATCAGCGGGATGCTCGATCTTGATTCCGTGCTGTGGCGGGACATCAAGGCGCGCAACGGCGATCTGATGCTGGGCGATAAGCAGTACGTCGCCGTGATCCAAAACTGGGTGAGCTGGTATCTGTGGTATAACAAAACGCTCATGCGCAACAGCGGTGTGACCGATACGCCGGATAAACTGTATGAACGCGGCGAGTGGACGGTATCTGCCATGCAGCGGCTGGCCAAGGAGCTGACCCTGCGCGACGGCGAGGCCGTGACGCAGTACGGCCTCGGCGCGAACTATGACACGCTGGCCAACTGCCTGATGGCTGCCCGCGGCACGGCGCTGGTCACGCGTGACGGCAGCACGTTCAAAAACAACATCACCGCCACGCAGATGGCCGACGCGTACAACCTGCTGTTCGATCTTTACGCCGCCGATAAGTGCATGGCGCCGATCGATCAGCACAGCAATATGTTTGCCAAGGGCCGGTGCGCGATGCTCGTCGAGGGCAGCTGGCTGACCGACCAGCGTTCCATGCGCGCGCTCAAGGACAAAGGCTCCATCGAGCTCGTGCCGTTCCCGAAGTGGGACGGCGAGCCGGAGCGTCAGATGGGCGAGATGACCTGCACGGGCATCCCACGCAATGCGAAGAACACCGACCTCGGCCTTGCGTACATCAATTTCCAGCGCTATAGCGCGATCGACTACGATCAGCGAAAGCTCGACCGGGAGCAGCAGAAAAAGACCCGCCTGCTGACCGACAGCGAGCTCGACCGTATGGCGCAGGTGGAAAAATATGCCGTGCCGGCCTCCGGCCTCGGCATCCCGAACACGCAGCAATACATGATCTCGATGATGGTGGCCTACGGTAACGCCTGGTCACTGGCCGTGGAAAAATACGCGCCCGAGGTGCAGAAGGCCGTTGACGAGCTGAACGCATCTGCCAAGGGATAAGAAAGGCAATCAGACCGCATGAAGAAAAAGATCCTACTGCTGCCGATAGACGAGCGGCCGTGCAATTACCTCTTCCCGCAGATGATGACCGAAGGCTCGGAATACGAGGTGATCTGCCCGCCGCTCTCCGTCATGCCGCATCAGAAAAAGCCCGGCGACTGCGATCGGCTGTTCGCCTTTCTGCAGGAGCATATGGCCACGGCCGATGCCGTGCTGCTCTCGCTCAATACGCTGATCTACGGCGGCCTCGTCCCCTCACGGCTGCACGAGGATAGCCTCGAAACACTGCTCTCCCGTCTTGCCCGCTTCGGCACGCTGCGCAGGCAGCATCCGCAGGTGCGCGTGTACGCCTACACGCTCATCATGCGCTGCAACCGGGGCTGCTCCAGCGCAGAGGAGCCGGATTATTGGGCCGAATACGGCTATCGCATCTTCCGCATCGGCTATTTGAGCGATAAAGGGCGGCAGACCGCGCTCTCCGCGCAGGAGAGCGACGAACTGTCGCACCTGCTGCAGGAGGTGCCGGCCGATATCCTGCACGACTACACGGCACGGCGAAAGATAAACCATGCGGTCAATCTCGCCTGCCTCGATGCCCTGCGGGACGGCCTGTTCGATTTTCTGGCCATCCCGCAGGACGATGCGGCGAAATACGGCTTTATGTGCGATGAACAAAAAGAGATCCGCCGCCGCATCGCCGAGCTGAAGATCGGCACGCGCTGCTATCTGTATCCCGGCGCGGACGAGGCGGGCAACACCATGCTCGCCCGGGCGATCAATGCCGACCGCGGCGAGCGGCCGCGCGTGTACATCCGTTTCGACAGCTGTGCCGCACCGACGGTGCGCCCGCTGTACGAGGACCGCTTCATCGGCGAATCGGTCAAATATATGGTGCTCGCGGCCGGCGGGCTGCCGGTGTATGCGCTGGCGGACGCCGACATGGTGCTGCTGGTCAATTGCCCGGCCGGGGAGATGGAACACGCCGTGCTGCCGGATCGGCGCTACAGCGTCGACCGCACGGTGGTCGAGCTGGTGGAATACGCGGCCTACTGCGTGGAGCGGGGGATCCCGGTAACGATCGGCGACTGCGCGGCTGCGAACGCCGGCGACGCCGAGATGGTCGAGCTGCTGCGCCAGAAGGGGATCTTGTTCCGGCTGGCCGGCTATGCCGGCTGGAACACCTCGGACAACACGCTGGGCACGGCCGTGCCGATGGGTATGCTCTATCGCCTGCTGGGCGACCGGCCGGCCCACCGCGATTTCCTCTCGCTGCGCTATGTGGAGGACGTCGGCTATGCTACGCTCGTGCGCAGCGGGATCGACGAGCAGTTCTCCCGCCCGGCGGCGGGCAACTGCCGCGCCCTGCCGATGCGCGGCGAAGCCGCCGACTGCGCGAAACAGCGGCTGCAGGCCTTCGCCGACGGACTGACGGAAGGCGAGGATGCGCATATCGTGATCGATGACTGTTGGTTCCCGTGGGAGCGGGCGTTCGAGGTGGGGCTGCGCGTGCGTGCGATGCCCGCGCAGTCAGACCGATGACGGATGGGAAAGGAGACCGTGCGAAGATGAGGCGACGGATGACGATCGGCCGGCGCGCCGCGGCATGGGCTGCGGCGGCGCTGCTTGCCGCGGGCAGCGTACCGGCATCGGCTGCGCCGATGACGGACGCGGCGGCCGAGATCTGCCTGACGGCGGATGCACTGCTGCCTGCCGGCGGCACGGTCGAGCGGACGGCGCTCGACGGGCGGGAGGCGCTGCTGCTTTCGGCGGATGCCGCCGTGCAGGCGTCTTTCACCGTGGAACAGGCGGGGGAATACCGGATAGAGATCGAATACCGGCCGCTGGAGAGCACGATCCGCGACCTTGGCTGCCGCCTGCTGATCGACGGTACGCTGCCCTGCGCGCAGGCGGCCGATCTGCACCTGCCGAAGCGGTATGTCGCCGATGCGGTGCGGCAGGACAGCCGGGGCAACGACCTGCGGCCGGAAACGACGGTGGACCGCGTGTGGAGCACCCACACGCTGATCGAGGACACCGGCGTGTCGGGGGAGATATCCCTCGCCCTCACGGCCGGCGAGCATCGGCTGACGCTGACGGCGCTCGACGAGCATTTTGCGGTCTCCGCGGTGCGGTTCTACCGGCCGCAGGCGGCGCCGGACTATGCCGTTTATCGCCGCCTGCACGGCGACAGCGCACCGGCGGGCTATGCCCAAACGGTGGAGGCGGAGAGCGCCGCCTACCGCTCGAGCGCGGTCATCGCCCTGAACACGGACCGCTCCGGCCCGCAGGTATCGCCAAGCGACCCGGCGCGTCTGCGGGTGAACACGCTCGGCGGCAGCGGCTGGGCGCGCTACGGGCAATATGCCGTGTGGCGCGTGACGGTGCCGGACAGCGGCTATTACCGCCTGTCCGTGCGCTATCGGCAAAACAGCGCGCGGGGACGCAAGACGTACCGGCGGCTGACGGTCAACGGCACTGTGCCGTTCGCCGAGGCCGAGGCGCTGCCCTTCTCTTTTTCCGACGCTTGGCAGACGGACGACCTTTTTGCCGGGGATATCTATCTGACGGCGGGTGAGAACGAACTGCGGCTCGAGGCGGTGCTCGGTCCTTACGCTGCGGTGGTGCGCGCGGCGGACGAAACGGCGCGCCGGTTGGGCGCGCTGTACCGCGAGATCATGATGATCACGGGCAGCGATCCGGACAGCAGCCGTGACTATATGCTCGCCGACGAGCTGCCGGACCTGCCGGCAAAGCTGCAGGCCCTGCGGGAAGACCTGTCCGGCATAGAGCAGAGCCTGCTCTCCGTCGACGAACGCAGCCTGACCGACGATGCCGCGATCGTGCGCACGCTGCTCGTGCAGCTCGACGGGTTTCTGCGCGATACCGAGCAGATCCCGATGCGGCTGAGCAGCTTCCAGACGAACATCAGCTCCTTCGGCGATCTCGTGGCGGGGCTGAAGAAGCAGCCGCTCGAGCTGGATGCCTTCCGCATCGTGTCGGCCGGGGAGGACAGCAGCCTGTCGGCGCCCTCTCTGGGCGAACGGCTGCGCTATGCCGCGGCGGCCTTCGCCGCGTCGTTTTCCGGCGACTATACGAGCGTAGGCGACGTGGCCGAGGGCGGATCGACGGTGGAGCTGTGGATCAACAGCAGCGGCACGGTCGGGCGCGAACAGGCCGAGATCATCAAGCAGGCGCTCGACAGCCGCTTCACGCGCGAGACCGGGATCGGTGTCGACCTCAAGCTCGTTTCGCAGGCGCTGGCGCCGGCGATCTTCTCCGGCCGCGGGCCGGATGCGGCGCTGTATGTGTCTGCCGGCGAGCCGGTGGATCTGGCCGCACGCGGCGGCCTGCAGGATCTGCGCGGGATGGAAGGCTTCTCGCAGCTCGCCGCCGGGCTGACCGAGGGCGCGTTCCTGCCGTACACGTATAACGGCGGGGTGTATGCCGTTCCGTTCACGGAGGATCTGCCGGTGATGTTCTATCGCACGGATATCCTGCAGG
Organism: Oscillospiraceae bacterium; assembly: GCA_021640185.1. GTDB lineage: Bacteria > Bacillota > Clostridia > Oscillospirales > Acutalibacteraceae > UBA5905. The sequence continues at coordinate 5,189 of JAJXDX010000065.1, forward strand.
AGCTGGGCGTCGAGCCGCCGGACACGTGGGACGGGTTCTACCGCTTGCTGTCCGTCATCCAGAAGAACAACATGACCGTGGGGATCCCGAACGTCCGCGGCACGCAGATGAGCATCGACACGACGGTCTATGCCATGCTGCTGTATCAGCGCGGCGGGCAGTACTATTCGGCGGCACAGGACAAGACGGCGTTCGACAGCGAGGCGGCGCATGATGCCTTCCGCCAATGGACGGATCTGTATAAAAACTACAGTCTGCCGGTGCAGTACAGCTTTTATCAGCGGTTCCGTCTGGGCGATATGCCGCTGGGGATCGAAGGCTGCTCGATGGCGACGCTGCTTGAAAGCGCCGCGCCGGAGATCGACGGGCTGTGGGCGATGGCGCCTCTGCCGGGCACGCGGCGCAGCGACGGGACGGTGTGCCGCACGGCGATCGCATCCGGCGCGTGCAGCGTCATGCTCAAAAGCGCACGGGACAAGGCGGCGACGTGGCAGGTGATGCGTTGGCTCTCCGGCACGCAGGCGCAAACGGCGATCGGCCTCGGGATCGAATCGGCGCTGGGGGCGGCCGGGCGGTTCATGGCGGCCGATCACACGGCGTTCGAAGCCCTGCCGTGGGACCGTGCGCAGGCGGCGGCGATCCGCACGCAGCGCCGCGAGGTGACGTTTTTGCCGCAGGTGCCGGGCGGATACTATGTGGAGCGCGGATTGACCAACGCGTTCCGGCGCACGGTGTTCTACGGCCGCAATTACCGCGAGGCACTGACCGAATATAAACGGGAGATGGATCTGGAGATCGCACGCAAGCGGCGGGAATTCGGGCTTGCGTGAGCGGCCCGGTCCCGGCTGGGAAAGGCAAGGGAGATCTTTTATGCATAGACCGGCTGCTCTTCGCCGGCCCGGACGAAAGACCGGGCGCAGCTTTTGGCGGACGTGCGTGCGCGACCGCGGCAAATATGCCATGATGCTGCCGTTTTTCCTTCTGTACGGAACGTTCACGCTCGCGCCGATCGTCTGCTCGATCGTGCTGAGCCTGACGGATTTCGATATGCTGTCGGCGCCGCATTTCGTGTGGCTCGAGAACTACCGCAAGATGCTGCTCGAGGACAGCGTTTTCCCCACCGTGGTGAAGAACACGCTGCTGTTCGCCGTCGTGACCGGGCCGATCAGTTATTTTCTGTGCCTGATCGTGGCATGGCTCGTCAACGAATTGCGGCCGGCGGTGCGCGCCGGGATGACGTTTTTGTTCTATGCACCGAACATCGCCGGCAACCTGTACGTGATCTGGAGCATGATCTTCAGCGGCGATATGTACGGCTGGGCCAACGGGCTGCTGATGAGCCTCGGCGTGATCGACGAGCCGGTGCAGTGGCTCTCCACGCCGGGGACGAACCTGACGGTCATCATGCTCGTTCAGCTTTGGATGAGCATGGGCGCGGGCTTTTTGACCTTCATCGCCGGCCTGCAGGGCGTCGACCGTGCGCTGTACGAGGCGGCGGCCATCGATGGGATCTGCGACCGCTGGCAGGAGTTCATCTACGTGACGATCCCGACCATGGGGCCGCAGCTCCTGTTCGGAGCGGTCATGCAGATCAGCGCATCGTTCTCGGCCGGGCGGATCTGCATCGAGCTGGCCGGGAACCCGAGCACGGACTATTCGGCCAGCACCATGATCACCCATATCATCGACTACGGTACGCAGCGCTACGAGATGGGCTATGCCTCGGCGCTCGCCACCGTGCTTTTTGCGGCGATGCTGCTGTTCGACCGGCTGATCCGCCGGATACTGCGCGACCGCACGCAGGGCTAGGCCGGGAGGAGGAAAACCGATATGTCGAAACGCAAACGCGCCCGTGTCAGCCGCTCGCGGGCGGGCGACCTGCTCGTGTTCCTGCTTCTGGCCGTGTTCGGCTGCTTCACGGCGATCCCGTTTTTGTTCTCGATCGTGCAGTCGATCAAGCCGATGAACGAGCTGTTCATCTACCCGCCGCGCCTGACCGTCAACAGCCCCACGGCAGATAATTTTGCCGTGCTGTTCCAGCTGACCGGGAACACATGGGTGCCGCTGACGCGCTATCTGTTCAATAGCCTTGCCCTGACGCTGCTCGGCACCGTGGGCAACGTGCTGATCTGCTCCGCGGCGGCCTATCCGCTGGCAAAGCTGCGCTTCCACGGTCGCGCGGTGCTGTTCGAGCTGGTGGTCGTCTCGCTGCTGTTCACCTACGAGGTCACGGCCATCCCGAACTACGTCATCTTGGCGCGGCTGCATCTGCTCGATACGTTTTGGGCGCTGCTGCTGCCGGCGCTCGCCACGCCGATGGGGCTGTTTTTGATGAAGCAGTTCATGGAGCAGATCCCCGACCCGATCATCGAGAGCGCCCGCGTCGACGGCGCGGGGATACTGACGGTCTACGGACGCATCGTCATGCCGCAGGTCAAGCCGGCGTGGCTGACGCTGACGATCTTCAGCTTTCAGGCGCTGTGGAACCGCGAAGGGCTGGAATACATCTTCAGCGAGGAACTGAAGATGTTCCCCACGATCCTCAAGCAGGTCGCCTCGGCCGGTGCGGCGCGTGCGGGCGCGGCCGCGGCGGCGGCCGTGATCCTGATGATCCCGCCCGTGCTCGTTTTCCTCGTTTCGCAGTCGAACGTGCTCGAAACGATGGCCAGTTCCGGTATCAAGGAATAAGGAGGTAGCCGCATGAAACGTTTCATCCGCGCCGCTGCGGCCGTGCTGCTGTTCATACCGCTGCTGGCCGTCCCGGCGCTCGCGTTCACGCCGTACACCGCCTATTCCTATGATATCTACGGCCACAGCACGCCGTCGGCGAACGGTTATGAGGTGACGGCAGCCTATGCCGTGCGCGAGTTCGGCCTGACCGGCACGCCGCGCGACCTGCATCATGCCGACGGGCGGCTGTACGTTCTGGCCGACGACGGCGTGGCGATCCTTGACGGGCAGCTGCAGCCGGTTTCGGTGCTGCGGACGCTCACCTACGGCGACGAGGTGCTGACGCTCGATCGGCCGCGCGGCATCTTCGCGGCGGACGGTGAGCATATCCTGATCGCCGACACCGAGGCGCACCGCGTGCTGGAATGTACGTCCGACGGCCGCGTGACCCGCATCCTGCAAAAGCCGACGCGCGCCGGACAGGAGGAGGGCGGATATCTGGACAAGCTGGATTTCCGCCCGATCAAGGTGCTGTACGGGGCCGACGGCGACGTGTTCGTACTGGTGGAGAACTGCTACCTCGGCATCCTGCGCTATGATGCCGCGGGGACGTTTCGCGGCTTTTTCGCCGCCCAGAAGGTCACGGCCTCGCTCAGCCAGATGATCGATAAGCTGTGGAAGCGGCTGCTGACGAAAAAGCAGCGCTCATACATCGCGAACTATGTACC
>JAJXDX010000441.1 GCA_021640185.1 Oscillospiraceae bacterium
GCCGACCCGCAGCTCTCTGTCAAGCCGCACAACATAGTCGATCGCCGGGTTGAATGTGACGGTATACAGCATGGTACCCCTCTTTCCTTTTCGCCTTTTCTCCACGATACCACTGCAGACGGCATTTGTCAAGCCGATCCGACGCGACACGTCCGGCGGCGGCAAAACCTTCCCTGCTGCGACGGCCGGATCCGCGCCGAAAAGCCGCCCGCGCGTGCTAAACTTTTTTTGCGGGCTGCGGATAAAGGCCGTGGCATCGGGGCATACTGACAGGAAGGGAAAGGATGAAGGATCATGCAACTGGAGCTGCTGCGCGACGGAGACGGGCTGACCGCCCGCCCGATCGGGGAGCTGGATCACCACGCTGCGGGGGAGGTGCGCGAAAAGATCGACACCGCCCTGCTGCGGCAGAACATCAGGGTATTGCGGATCGACCTGTCCGGGCTGACCTTCATGGACAGTTCCGGTGTGGGGCTGATCATGGGGCGGTACCGGCTGGTGCGCTCGCTCGGCGGGACGCTGACGGTGACCGGCGCGGGCGAACGGCTGCGGGCGATGCTGCGGCTGGCGGGACTGGACAAGCTGCCCATCTGGGCGGATACCGCAAAGAATGAAAGGAGCAAAAACGATGACACGACCGATCAATGAGATGCAGATCACCTTCCCCAGCCGGTCGGCGAACGAGGGGTTCGCCCGCGCGGCGGTGGCGGCGTTCGCCGCGCAGCTCGATCCCACGGTGGACGAGCTGGCGGAATTGCGCACCGCCGTGAGCGAGGCGGTGACCAACGCGATCGTGCACGCCTATCCGGAAACGATCGGCACGGTGACGCTGACCGTGCAGCTGTTCGAGAACGGGAGGATCCGCGTGCGCGTGCGCGACCGCGGCTGCGGCATCGAGGATATCGACCGGGCGATGGAGCCGCTGTTCACCACCGGCGGGGAGGAGCGCTCCGGGCTGGGCTTCTCCGTCATGCAGTCGTTCACCGACCGGCTGCGGGTGCGCTCCGTGCCGGGGCGCGGCACGACGGTGACGATGGAGAAATACATAGCCCTGCGCACGCGGCCGTGAGCGCCGCCGTCGCAGCGGCAGCCGAGGCTGCCGCGCCCGCGCCGCGCCGCAGCACGGCGGAGCGCGACGGCTTCATCTGCCGCAATCTGGGGCTGGTGCACACCTGCGCCCGGCGCTTTTCCGGGCGCGGGATCGAATATGACGACCTGTATCAGGCCGGATGTGTGGGGCTGATCAAGGCCGCCGACGGCTTCGAGCCGGAGCGGGGGCTGGCCTTTTCGACCTATGCCGTGCCGGTGATCTTGGGCGAGATCCGCCGCCTGTTCCGGGAGGGCGGCAGCGTCAAGGTCAGCCGCACGCTGCGCGAGC
>JAJXDX010000442.1:0-523 GCA_021640185.1 Oscillospiraceae bacterium
CCGCGGCGCGCACAGCGGAGAACGCCGCCGCCTCGCCCTGCTGGAGAGTTGGCTGATCCTGCTGGCCGAGCAGGGCGAGGCGGCGGCGTTCTCCGCTGTGCGCGCCGCGGTGCGCGAGAGCAAAAAGCGGTAAGATCTATCCATGGGACAGGCTCGGCAGAGCCTGTCTTTTTTACTGCTCCTGCACGACGGACAGCGTCCGGATGCCGTGATAGCGGCACGCGCGCACGGCCTCTTTTCCGATCGTTTCGCCGCTGACGGCGATCGGCACGGCGGGCGGGCAGCCGACGATCGGCGCGCCGCAGATGCGCCCCGCCGCGTCCTGCACCGGAACGATCTGCTGCGGGGCGAACATCGCCGCGCGCACGCTCATGCGCCGTTCGGCGGGCGGCAGATCCGCGCCGTCATCCGGCAGCGGCGGCCGCACCGGCAGCGCGGCGAATGCCCGCGAAACGGCGGGATAGCCCTCGTTCGGCGTTGCGGGCGCGAACATCAGCACCAAAAAGCGGCGGTCGGCGTATTC
>JAJXDX010000442.1:533-1377 GCA_021640185.1 Oscillospiraceae bacterium
GCGTATTCCGGTTCGATCCGGTGCAAACGCAGGTGGTCGGCGACGGCCGCCCCGGTGTAGCCGGAGGCGGCGCAGTCGACGGTCAGCTTGAGCGGTTCGTCCCCGGTCGTGCGCCAGCCGAGCGTGTTGAGTTCTGTGCGCAGTGCGCCGACGCGCGCCGCGCACGCGGCCAGTTTTGCGGGCAGGTCGTCCGCCAGCGCGACATTGGCCAGATCGAGCGAGCGCAGGATCGGGTACGGCGGGCTGGATGAGCCGAACACGCTCATCATCGCGCGCAGCAGCGCGGGCGGCGGCGCGGCGCGGCCGCAAACGTCCCGATACCGGGCGGAAACGTGCAGATAAGCGCCGCCGGTCAGCACCGGCAGCGTTTTGTGGCCGGAGCAGCACCACATCGCCGCGCCGTCGGCGAGCGGGTCGCTGCCGCCGGGCAAAAACGGCAGATAGGCGCCGTGCGCCCCGTCGACGAGCAGCGGCACGCCGTGCGTGCGGCAAACGGCGGCGATGGCGCGGATGTCCTGAACGTGCCCCAGATAATCCGGCGAGGTCACGTACACCGCCGCCGCCCGTTCGCCGCGCGACAGCGCCGCGTCCAGCGCGGCGGGGGACACCGGACACGCGCACAGGTACGTGCCGGCGGGCGGGTACAGCCATTCCGGATCAAGATCCAGCAGCGCCGCCGCGTGCAAAAAGGCGCGGTGCGCGTTGCGTGCGGCGATCACGCGCCGCGCGCCGGACGCGCCCTGCAGCACGGCGGCCAGCATCGCCTTGATGCATTGGGACGAGCCGCCGGCCGAATACAGCGTGATGCCCGCGCCGAACAGCGCGGCGGCGTTCTGCTCGCTTT
>JAJXDX010000443.1 GCA_021640185.1 Oscillospiraceae bacterium
GAGCAGCTCACTCGTAATGAGCAGGTCGTCCGTTCGAATCGGATCAGTAGCTCCATAACGACGAAAAGGACTTTGCTTCGGCAAAGTCCTTTTCGTTTTGTCCGGTTTTCCCGGCTGTCAGTTTTGACGCAGGATCTGTTCCTTCTCGATCGGACGGATCCGCACAAGGCCGCCGTCCTGCGGTGCGCGGTGCATATCCACGGCGGCGATCTGCCGGTTTTGATACGTCGTATAGTAATAGATCCCCGTTTTGGTGCTGCAGCAGGAGGTGTACTGCGTGATCTCGCAGCGGTCGCCGTCGACGACGCAGCAGCCGCGGATCTGCTCCACGGTGCCCAGCGTGTGGAAAAACTGCGAAACGCAGCTTTCCTCATCCGGCGCGCAGACGCTGTGCTGCACCGAGAATGCCGCCCGCACGAACCGGTCGGGCGACGACAGGCCGCCCGGCAGCCCGTTCGTGCCCATGCCGCGGCTGTACACCGGCAGATCCGCCTGCGGCGCCAAGGTGTTCTGCGGCGTTTCGGGCGTCAGGTGGCGGAAGTCGGCCAAGCGGCGCAGCTGCTCCGGCAGCGGCGGCTCGTTCGTCAGCACGTCGACGGGATCGTCCCAAAGGTGCAGGCCGTCCGCCGTCTGCTCGATCGCGAGCGAGCCGCTGGCATCCGCCAGCAGCCAGTGCATCGGGGACGGCGGGAAGGCAGGGGAGAAGGCTTCGTCCGTGATCACCGCCCGCTGCAGGAGCTCTTTCGCCGCCCGCAAGTCGGCACATCGGCCAAGCAGCCGCAGCGGCAGGGCATACGAGGGGATGCCTTCGCATCCCGCCGGGACGTCGCTTTGGCGGCGGTAGGCTGCGCTTTCGGCAAAGCGCAGACCGGCGATGCACAGCCCGCGTTCGTTCATCCCGTCAAAGTACAGCGGATAGCCATCCTCCGCCCGGGCCATGCCGATCACCGCGTAGGCCGTCGGCCGCTCGCCGGGGCGCGGCGGGCAGTATCCGCGCGGGGTGATCACGATCTCGCTGCCGTAAGAGCAGTCAAAATCAAGCGTTCTTCCGAAATAGGTCCCCTCGGACCGAAAAGCGATCGCCGTACACATCGGCTGACACTTCCTTTCCTTCGTTTGCCGCAAAGGCGGCAGATCATCGTATCGGACAGGGAAAACGGCGCGCGATGGCGCATCTTTTTTGGTTCAATACCGATAGGGCGGCCGATCCGGCTGCCCCGTGAGGAATTTACATCACAGATCGGAGGAGAACGGATGAACAGACAGATCGCATACACGATCGGCAAGGACCTGTCGATCACGCCGGCGGCGGTGCAGGACGGCGGCGTGCAGGGCGAACACGACGCGACACGGGTGACCTT
>JAJXDX010000444.1 GCA_021640185.1 Oscillospiraceae bacterium
ATCCGTATGAGGTGCTCGGCATCTCCCCGTCCGCCACGGATGAGGAGGTCAGGACGGCCTACCGCGCACTGGCGCGCAAATATCACCCCGACAATTATGTCGATAACCCCCTGTCGGATCTGGCGCAGGAAAAGATGCAGGAGATCAACGACGCTTACGACACGATCGTGCGCGCCCGCAAGGCCGGCGGCACCGCCGGGCAGAGCTACCGCACGGCACAGACCGGCGGCTACCGCACCGCCGGCAGCAGCTTCGCCGATGTGCGCCGCCTGCTCGCGCAGGACCGCCTGATGGATGCGGAGGTGCTGCTCGACGGCGTGCCCGCCCACGCCCGCGATGCGGAATGGTATTTCCTCAAGGGCACCGTGCTGTACAAAAAAGGCTGGCTGGAGGACGCCTATGCGAACTTCCAGACCGCCTGCCGGATGGATCCCGGCAATGCGGAATACCGCGCCGCCCTCTCGCGCATGAGCAGCGACCGCAGCACCGGCGGCTACCGCACCGCCGGCGGCAGCAGCGGCGGCTGCAGCGCCTGCGATGTTTGCACCACACTGTACTGCGCGGACTGCTGCTGCGAGTGCATGGGCGGCGACCTGATCCGCTGCTGCTGACCGAACGAAACGGAGGGAAACGACGATGGCGAATGGCCCTTCTGCCAAAAAGCCGAAAACTGCCGCCGCCGTCGCCTTCTGCGGCGTGATGAGCGCGCTCTCGTTGCTGCTTTTGCTGCTGACCGCCGTCCCGGTGACCGAGATCAGTCTGGCCGCGCTGGCGGGGCTGACCGCCGTTCCCGTGGTCATCGAGGTCGGGCGGCGCTTCGGCCTGCTGCAATACGCCGCCGTCGCCGTACTGTCGCTGCTGCTCGTCCCCACGATGGAGGGCAAAGCGCTGTACATCGCCTTTTTCGGCTATTATCCGGTATTCAAATCGTTCATCGAGCAGCGCCGTCTGCCCCGCGCGGCGGAATGGGTGCTCAAGCTTTTGGTGTTCAACGCCGCCACCGTGGCGGCTTATCTGATCATGCTGCGCTTTTTCGGGCTCGATCCCCAGTCGTTCACGATCGGCGGCGTGCCGCTGCCGTGGGTGTTCCTGCTGCTCGGCAACGGCGTGTTCGTGCTGTACGACTGGTGCATGACCCGCCTGATCGACCTGTATCTTGCCCGGTTCCACGCCCGCGTCCGGCGGCTGTTCCGGTTTTGATCCTTCGCCTATGCGACGCACGCAAGTGCAGCGCATAGGCTTTTTTGCAGGATGAAAAGATCCGCTTGCATTTTTGCGCGGAATGGAGTACAATGACCGGGTGACGGACCATATCCGGCCCAAAAGAGGAGTTGCGGGAATGAAAGCGACATTGACGGAAC
>JAJXDX010000445.1 GCA_021640185.1 Oscillospiraceae bacterium
GTTCTCCGCGCTGCGGACGGCGCTGCCGGTGATCGCTGCCGCGGTGCTGCAGGGGCTTTTGCTGCCCCCGCTGCGGCTGGCGCGCCTGTCGTTTTATCGCGCGCTCGTGCGGCGGCCGCAGGCGCTCCCGCTGACGGCCGCCCTCGCCGAGGGCTTCCGGCACTACGGGGCGGCGGTCGGCTGGCGCTGGCGGCTGTGGTGCCGCCGCACGGCGCTGCTCTGTGCAGCCGTGTTCGCCGCCGCCCTGATCTGGAGCACCGCCGCCCGCACCGGCTGGTCGGTGCTCGGTCTGCCGATCGGCGCGGCCGTGCTGCTCGGCGGCCTGCTCGGCACGGCCGTTTGGCTGTGCCGTTATGCCGCCGCGCCGCTGCTTTTGCTGGAGGGTTTTCCGTCCGGTGCGGCGCTGCAGCTGTCCGTTCGGATCATGCGCGGCCACCGTGCCGCGCTGATCGACCGGTTCGGCAGCCGCCTGCCCGCCATGCTCGGCTGCCTGCTCCTGCTGCCGGTGCCGTGGCTGCTGCCGCGCCTGCGGATCGGCCGCACGGCGCTGCTCGTCCGCTGGCGGCAGCAGACCGCCCTGCCGGGCGGTGTCCCCGTCCCGCCGGGCGATGTCCTCGTCCCGCCCAGCGGCACGGTCAAAACAGGCCGGTGATCCGCCCGTCGTCGTCAACGTCGATCCGCTCCGCCGCAGGATGCCGCGGCAGGCCGGGCATGGTCATGATGTCCCCCGTCAGCACGACGATGAACCCCGCCCCGGCACAGATCTTCACGTCCTTCACCGTTACGGTGAACCCCTCCGGCGCGCCGAGCTTCGTCGGATCGTCGGAGAAGGAATACTGCGTCTTGGCGATGCACACCGGGCACCCGGCAAAGCCCAGGCGCGTCAGCCGGTCGATCTGCTTTTTTGCGGCCGGCAGCACCGTGATGTCCCGCCCGCGGTACACCCGCTGCACGACGGCGCGGATCTTGTCCTCGATGCCGAGCTCCGCCGGGTAGGCAAAGCGCAGCGTCCCGTGCGGCGCCTCGCACAGGCGCACCACCTCGCGGGCCAGCGCCTCGCCGCCGCGCCCGCCGTCGGCCCACACCGTCGACAGCACCGTGTTCACGCCCAAGGCGCGGCAGCGGTCGATGATGCAGCGGATCTCCCTGTCCGTGTCGGTCGGAAAACGGTTGACCGCCACCACGCACGGCAGACCGTATACGGTCGTGATGTTCTCCACATGGCGCAGCAGGTTCGGCAGCCCGCGCTCCAGCGCGGCCAGATCTTCATGGGCGGCGGCGTCCTTCGGGGCGCCGCCGTGCATTTTCAGCGCCCGCACGGTCGCCACCTCCACCACGGCATCGGGCGACAGCCCCG
>JAJXDX010000066.1 GCA_021640185.1 Oscillospiraceae bacterium
TGACGGCATAGTCGAACGAGGCGGGATCGAGCGCGAACTGGCAGTTGCAGCCGCCGACGATGCCCAGCGCGGAAATGATTGAAAGTGCGGCGCTGCGCAGCATCTGCAGTTCTTTGTCGGATAACGTCAGCGCCGGGGCGACGACGATGCTGTCGCCCGTATGCACGCCGACGGGGTCGACGTTCTCCATGCTGCACACGGCGATCACGTTGCCCGCCGCGTCGCGCATCGTTTCAAATTCGATCTCTTTCCAGCCGTAGATGTAGCGCTCCACCAAGATCTGCGTGATCGGCGATGCGTCCAGCCCGGTCTTGGCCGCCTCGCGCAGCGCGGCGGCATCGTCCGCCGTGCCGCCGCCCGCGCCGCCCAGCGTGAACGCCGGGCGCACGATGACCGGATAACCGATCCGGTCGGCTGCCGCCAGCGCCTCGTCTACGGTGTGTGCGATGGCCGACGGCACGGTGGGCTGCCCGATCTGTGCCATGGCCTCCTTGAACAGTTCGCGGTCTTCCGCGCGGTCGATGGCTGCGGCATCCGTCCCCAGCAGGCGCACGCCGTGCGCCTGCAAAAAGCCGTCCGCCGACAGCTGCATGGCCAGCGTCAGTCCCGTCTGCCCGCCCAGTCCGGCCAGCAGGCTGTCCGGCTTTTCCTTGATGATGATGCGGCGCAGCGTGGCGGCGTTCAGCGGCTCCAGATAGATCTCGTCCGCCAGCGCCCGATCGGTCATGATCGTGGCGGGGTTCGAGTTGACCAAAACGACGTTGACGCCGGCCTCCTTCAGCACGCGGCACGCCTGCGCACCGGCATAGTCGAATTCGGCCGCCTGCCCGATCACGATCGGGCCGGAGCCGATGACCAGCACTTTTTTGATGTTTTTGTCCAGCGGCATGGGGCTATCCCTCCATCATCCCGATAAAGCGGTCGAACAAAAAGGCGGTGTCCTTCGGCCCGGCGCACGCCTCCGGGTGGAACTGGACGGAGAACGCGCGCATCGCGGGGTAGTCCACCCCTTCGCACGTGCCGTCGTTCGCATTGATGAAGCGCACGGTGCCGACGTGGCCGACGCTGTCGGAAACGACGGCGTAGCCGTGGTTTTGGCTGGTCATGTACGTGCGGCCGGTGACCAGATCCTTCGCGGGCTGATTGACGCCGCGGTGGCCGTATTTCAGCTTTTCGGTCCGGCCGCCCAGCGCCAGCGCCAGCAGCTGATGCCCAAGGCAGATGCCGAACATCGGCACGCGACCCAGCAGCTTTTTCAGTTCGGCGATCTCGGCCGAGTTCTCGGCGGGGTCGCCCGGCCCGTTAGAGAGCATCACGCCGTCCGGCGCGAGCGCCAGGATCTGCTCGGCAGACGTATCGTGCGGCACGATCTGCACGGCGCAGCCGCGGGCGTTCAGCTCCCGGATGATGTTCTTTTTGCAGCCGTAGTCGATCAGCACCACACGCCGGACGGGCGCGTCCGGGGACACGGTATAGGCCGCCTTGCAGGACACGCCGGCCACGGCGTTCTGCACCCGGTACGCCGCGACGGCGGAAAGATCCGCGGGCAGCGTGTCGGTGAGCATGGCGTTCATCACGCCGTGCTCGCGGATCTTTTTGGTGATCCGGCGGGTGTCCACACCGCAGATGCCGGGGATGCCGACTTGTTTCAGGTACGCATCCAGTGTCATCTCGCACCGGAAATTGGACGGATGTGCGCACGCCTCGCGCACCACGTAGCCGCGCAGGGCGGGCGCGCCCTCCAGATCCGCCGGGATGATGCCGTAGTTGCCGATCAGCGGGAACGTCTGCACCACGATCTGCCCGGCATAGCTGGGATCGCTGAGCGTTTCGATATAGCCGCCCATGCCGGTGGTGAACACCAGCTCCCCCACCGCAGCGGCCGGAGCGCCGAAGGCCGTGCCCTCGATCACCGTGCCGTCGGCAAGGATCAGATAGCGTTTCATTCGTTATGCCCCTCCGATCGCGGCGGCCAGCACGGCCTTGATGGTGTGCATCCGGTTCTCCGCCTCGGCGAACACCAGCGACTGCGCGCCCTCGAACACCTCGTCGGTGACCTCCAGCGCGTCGCGGCCGTATTTTTCGCATTTTTCTTTACCGATCGCGGTCTTTTTGTCGTGGTAGGCGGGCAGGCAGTGCATGAACACCGCGTCCGGCGCAGCGTTTTTCATCAGCGCCGCGTTGACCTGATACGGCGACAGCGCCGCGATACGCTCGTCCCACACCGCGTCCGGCTCGCCCATCGACACCCAGATGTCGGTGTACACCACCTGTGCGCCGCGCACCGCTTCGGCGGGATCCGGGCAAAAGCGCAGCGTGGCACCGGTCGTTTCGGCGATCTTTTCGCACTTCTCGATCAGCGCCGGATCCGGGAAATAGCCCTGCGGCGCGCCCGCCGTGAAGTGCAGCCCCATCTTCGCGCAGCCCACCATCAGGGAGTTGGCCATATTGAAGCGCGCATCCCCCATGTAGGTGAACCGGATATCCTTCAGATGGCCGAAGTGCTCGCGGATCGTCAGCAGATCCGCCAAGATCTGCGTCGGGTGCGCCTCGTCGGTCAGGCCGTTGAACACCGGCACCGCCGCATAGGCGGCCAGTTCTTCCACGATCTCCTGGCCGAAGCCGCGGTACTCGATGCCGTCGAACATCCCGGACAGGACGCGCGCCGTGTCGGCGATGCTCTCCTTTTTGCCGATCTGCGATCCGGCGGGGTCGAGATACGTCACGCCCATGCCAAGGTCGCGCGCCGCCACCTCAAAGGCGCAGCGCGTGCGCGTGCTGGTCTTTTCAAAGATCAGCGCCAAGTTCTTGCCTTCGCACAGGCGGTGCGGTTCGCCCGCTTTCTTCTTTTTCTTCAGCGCGGCGGCGACGGTCAGCAGCACGTCGATCTCGTCCGGTGTCAGATCCAGTATCTTCAGCAGATCTCTGCCCTTCAGTGTGTTCATAAGCCCTCCTGTCCGTCGGCACAAACGTCTTTGATGACCTGCACGGCCCGCGCCAGCAGCGGCAGCGGGATGTTCAGCGCGGGCAGCAGCCGCACCTTCTGCTTGGCGCCGATCACCAGCACGCCGCGCTCCCGGCAGCCGCGGATCACGTCTGCCGCCGGGCGCACGGGATCGATGCCCAGCATCAGCCCCAGCCCCGTCACGCTGCGGATGCCGGGAGCGCCGGTAAGCTCCTGCATAATATAGGCGGAGCGCTCCCGCACACCGGTAAGCGCCGCGTCGTCCAGCCGCGACAGGATCGACAGCGCCCCGGCGCAGCACACCGGGTTGCCCCCGAAGGTGGAGCCGTGCGTGCCGGCGGTCAGCACGTCGGCGGTCTTTTCGCCGAATACCGTCGCGCCGATCGGCAGGCCGCCGCCCAGCCCCTTGGCCGTGGTGAAGATGTCCGGCCGGATGCCGTATTCCATATAGCCGTACAGGCTGCCGCTGCGGCCGTTGCCGATCTGCACCTCGTCACAGATCAGCAGCATGTCGCGCGCGGAAAGCAGATCGGCCAGCGCCGTGACGTAGTCCTTGTCCAGCGGGAGCACCCCGCCCTCGCCCTGCACCACCTCGATCATCACGGCGGCGGTGGGATAGGTGTCGATCAGCTGCTCTATCGCAGCCAGATCCCCGGCCGGGGCATAATGGAACCCTTCGGTCAGTGGCGTGAAATCGTGATGGAACACGTCCTGCCCCGTGGCCGCCAGCGTGGTGATCGTGCGCCCGTGGAAGCTGTTTTGCAGCGTGATGATGTGGTAGTGTTCTCTGCCCTTCTTCTCTTCGGCGGTTTTGCGGGCGGCTTTGATCGCGCACTCGTTGGCCTCGGCGCCGGAATTGGAGAAGAACACCTTCTTCATCCCGGTCTTTTCGCACAGCATGGCGGCCAGCTTGGCGCACGGGCCGGAATAATACAGGTTGGAGGTGTGCTGCAGCGTGCCTGATTGCGCGGTGACGGCGGCCTGCCACGCCTCGTCGGCAAAGCCGAAGGTGTTCACCGCGATGCCGGTGGACAGATCGATGTACTCCCGCCCGTCCGCGTCATAGACCAGCGAGCCTTTGCCGTGCGTCAGCACCACCGGAAAGCGGGTATAGGTGGCGGCGATGTAGGCCCGGTCGAGTTTCTGCACGTCCTGCGTCATTTCGTCGTCCCTCCCGTGAACATCGTGCCGATGCCTTCGTTGGTCAGCATCTCGATCAGGATCGCGTGCGGGATGCGCCCGTCGATGATGAACACGCGGTCCACGCCCCAGCGGATGGCATCGATGCAGCATTCCACCTTGGGGATCATGCCGCCTTGGATCGTCCCGTCCGCGATCAGCTGCGGCGCATCCGCCGTGCGGATCACGCGGATCAGCGTGGCAGGGTCGTTTTTGTCCCGCAGGATGCCCGCGATGTCGGTCATCGAGATCAGGCTCTCCGCCCCCAATTCCCCGGCGATCTTGGCGGCCGCGGTGTCAGCGTTGATGTTGTACACGTTCCCCTCGCCGTCGCACCCGACGGTGGACACCACGGGGATGTATCCCTTGTCGATCACGTCCATGATCGGGGCGACGTTGACGCGCGTGATCTCGCCGACGAAGCCCAGCCGTTCGTCCTTCACCTTGGCCTCGATCATGCGGCCGTCCATGCCGGACAGACCGATCGCCCGGCCGCCCTTGTTCTCGATCAGGGCGACGAGGCTTTTGTTGATCTTGCCCGCCAGCACCATCTGCACGATGTCGGCCGTCTCCTTGTCGGTGACGCGCAGCCCGTCGACGAACACGCTCTCCTTCCCGATCTTTTTGAGCATCTCGGTGATCTCCGGTCCGCCGCCGTGTACCAGCACGACCTTGACGCCGATCAGCGACAGCAGGACGATGTCCCGCATGACCGAGTCCTTCAGATCCTCGTTGATCATGGCGTTGCCGCCGTATTTGATCACGACTACCTTGCCGGTGTACTCTTGGATATAAGGCAGGGCGTGCACCAGCACCGCCGCCCGCCCGGCATTCGTGATGTCCATCATGTCCCTCCGTATCAGGTCCGATAGTCGCCGTTGATCTTGACGTAATCGTAGGTCAGGTCGCAGCCCCACGCGGTGGACGCGGCCTCCCCGGCGTTCAGCTCCACCAAGATCTCGATCTCCGGCTGCAGCAGGATCTGCTTGGCCTCATCCTCCGAAAACGGGATGCCTGCGCCGTTTTTACACACCGCCACCGTGCCTTTTTGCGACCGGAACGCCACATCGATCCTGTTCACGTCCACGTCCGCGCCGCTGTAGCCGATGGCGCACAGCACGCGCCCCCAGTTCGCGTCCGCGCCGAACATCGCCGCCTTGGTCAGCGAGGAGCAGATCACGCTTTTGGCCACGGTCTTGGCCGTCGTCTTGTCCGCCGCGCCCGTCACCCGGCATTCGAGCAATTTCGTCGCGCCCTCGCCGTCCCCGGCGATGCAGCGGCACAGGTGGACGGTCACGGTGTTGAGCGCCTGCATGAAGGCATCCAGAGCCGCGCCCTCGGCGCAGATCTCGGGGTTTCCGGCCATGCCGTTGGCCAAGATCGTGACCATGTCGTTCGTCGAGGTGTCGCCGTCCACGCTGACCATGTTGAACGTTTCGGCCACGTCGCCGGACAGGGCTTTTTGCAGCATTGCGGGGCTGATCGCGCAGTCCGTCGTCAAAAACACCAGCATCGTCGCCATGTTGGGGTGGATCATGCCGGAGCCTTTGGCGATGCCGCCAAGGCGGCAGGCCTTGCCGCCGACGGTAAATTCCACGGCAACGGATTTTTCCTTGGTGTCGGTGGTCATGATGCCCTGCGCGGCATCGGACGACCGGTCGCCCAGCGCGTCGATCAGCGGGGCGATGCCCGCTTTGATCGGCGCGATGTCCAGCGGCTGCCCGATCACGCCGGTGGAGGCGACCACCACGTCGTCGGCGCTGATGTGCAGGCCGTCGGCCAGCAGGGAACACATCTGCTCGGCGATCTCGATGCCGTTCGCGTTGCAGGTGTTGGCGTTGCCGCTGTTGCAGATGATCGCCTGTGCCGTGCCGTCCGCCAGATGCGCCTTCGTCACGGTCAGCGGTGCGCCCTTGACCAGGTTGGTGGTGTATACCGCCGCGGCTGCCGCCTTTTTCTCGCTCACGATCAGGGCAAGATCCTTTTTCGTCTTGTTTTTGCGGATGCCGCAGTGCACCCCGGCCGCGGTGAACCCCTTTGCGGCGCAAACGCCGCCGTCTACGATCTTCATGTCGTTTCCTCCTTACAAACAAAGCCCCGTCGTCGGATCGGTGCCCAGCACCATGTTCAGGCACTCCACGGCCGCGCCGGACGCGCCTTTTCCCAGATTGTCATACACCGCCAGCAGCAGCATCCGCTCTGCGTTCCCGGTCACGGCGATCTGCATGGTGTCCTTTCCCGAAAGCGCAGCGGCGGACAAAAAGCCGTCCTTCGTCGGCGTGTCGACATAGGTGACCACCGGGCCGGGATACGCCGCGCGATAGACCTCGGCGATCGTCTCCGGCGTGGTGCCGGGCGCGCACTGCGCGGCGGACAGCGGCACCGTCACCTGCATCCCGCTGTAGTAGTCCCCGACCACGGGGCAGAACAGCGGCGCGGGCAGGCCGCTCTGCGCGGCCATCTCCGGCAGGTGCTTGTGCGTCTGCCCCAGCGCGCATTGGCGCGGTGCGTGCAGCCCATCGGGCCGCGGCTGCGCCGTGTATTCTCCGATCATGCTCTTGCCGCCGCCGCTGTAGCCGGTCAGCGAAAAACAGGACAGCTGCGTCCCGGCGGGGATGATCCCCGCCGCGGCCAGCGGCGCGGTCAGCGCGATGAACCCGCTGGCGTGGCACCCCGGCACGGCGATGCGCTTCGCCGTGCGGACGGCCTGCGCGTGCGCGGCAGAAAGCTCCGGAAAGCCGTAGGCCCAGCCCGGCGCGGTGCGGTGCGCCGTCGAGGTGTCCAGCACCACCGTGTCCGGGTCACGGATCCATCCCACCGCCTCGCGGGCGGCCGCGTCCGGCAGGCAGAGGATGGCGACGTCCGCTGCGTTCAGCGCGGCGGCGCGCGCGGCCGCATCCTTTCGCTTTTCCTCCGGCAGCGCAGTCACGTGCAGATCCTTGCGGCCGGCCAGCCGTTCGGCGATGCGCAGGCCGGTCGTCCCGGCACTGCCGTCGATGAATATTTTTACCATCGTTTTGCTCCCTTGCCTCTCTCGCCCGCCGCCGGCGGACGGCCGAACGCCCCGCAGACCGGGCGGCCTGCCCCGTCGCCTTGCGGCATGGTATGGTCCTCTTAATGTTTCCATTATACACGGCATACGGCTTTTGTCAAGTAAATATTCAGAAAAACGAATAATTATAAATCGTAGATCTCCGCCGTTGCATTTTTCGGTCGTTCGTGGTATGATGGGCGGCAGAACTTATCTGCACCTGCGGAGGGATGCCCTATGGCTACGTTTTTGCTCGCCCTGATCTATATCGCGTTCATCAGCCTCGGGCTGCCGGATTCGCTGCTGGGCTCCGGCTGGCCGGTCATGCACGCGGAGCTCAGCGTCCCGGTGTCGTTCATGGGCATCGTGTCGATGGTCATCTCCGGCGGCACGATCGTGTCCAGCCTGCTGTCCGACCGGCTGACGCACAGGTTCGGCACGCGGATCGTCACGGTCGGCAGCGTGTTCCTCACCGTGATCGCGCTGTTCGGCTTTTCGTTCGCCGACCGGTTCTGGCTGCTGATCGTTTTCGCCGTCCCCTACGGGCTGGGCGCGGGCGCGATCGATGCCGCGCTCAATAACTACATCGCCCTGCATTACAAGGCGCGGCACATGAGCTGGCTGCACTGCTTTTGGGGCGTCGGGACGATCGTCAGCCCGTTCATCATGAGCTATGCGCTGTCAGACCGGACATGGCACAGCGGCTATCGCATCGTCGGCTTTATCCAGCTGGCCATCGCTCTGCTGCTGCTGTTCACGCTGCCGGTGTGGCGCGTCAATGCCGATAAAACGGCGGACGCGGAAAAGAGCATCGGCCTGTCCGGTGCGCTGAAGATCCGCGGCGTCCCGTTTTTGCTGATCGGCTTTTTTGCCTATTGCGCCGCGGAGGCCACGGCCATGCAGTGGGCCAGCACCTATTTCGTGGAGGTCAAGGGCATCTCCGCCGACCGCGCCGCCGGCTTGGCCGCGCTGTTTTATATCGGCATCACGGCCGGGCGGTTCGTCAGCGGCTTCGTCACCGACCGGCTGGGCGACCGCCGGATGATCCGGATCGGCACCGGGATCTTGGCGTGCGGGATCGCTCTGCTGCTGCTCCCCGTCGGCTCGTATGCCGTCGCCTTCGCCGCATTTTTGGTGATCGGGTTCGGCTGCGCGCCGAAATTATCCGGCGTGGAGTGGATGATGCAGGGGTAGATC
>JAJXDX010000446.1 GCA_021640185.1 Oscillospiraceae bacterium
TTTTTCGTTTGCTTTTGTCGGGTGCGGCGGGTGATGCGCCGCCGAGATGTTCTCTTTCTTCGGCGCGTCCGACGGGCTGACGTATAGCTGCGCCCATGATCGACTTATCTGCGGGCATTGCCCGCCGCGTCCGACGGGCTGACGTATAGCTGCGCCCGTGATCGATTTATCTGCGGGCATTGCCCGCCGCGTTGGCCGCCCTGACGGTTTACGTCGCCTTTGATCGACATAAAAACTGACACCGTGTACTTTCTTCGGCGCGTCCACCGTGCCAGCGCATCACGCCGCCCTAGAACGACATAAAACTGACGCACCATGCATTCTTCGGCGCGTTGACCGCCCTAACCGCCTTACGCCGTTTTTGATCGACATAAAAACGTGGAGAAATAGATGGCGGCTTGGACGAGGATGATCAGCGGGCCGGTCGATACGCCGTTGTAATAGGACAACAGCAGCCCCAGCACGCCGGAAAACAGGCCGAATATCAGCGTCAGCAGGTGATAGCGGCGCATCCCGCGGCTGACGTTGCGCGCCGCAGCGGCGGGCAGGATCAGCATGGCGTTGATCAGCAACAATCCGACCCAGCGGATCGCGAGCATGACCACCGCCGCCACCAGCACGACGAAAAGGTCGTCGAGCAGCCGGACGGGGATGCCTTTGCTGCGGGCCAGCGCCGGACTGATGCCGACGGCGTGCAGGCCGTTGAACAGCAGCGCCCACACCACCGCCGTCACCAGCAGGACGGCGCCCAGCGCCCACAATTCGGTTTTTGTAATGCTCAGCACGTCGCCGATCAGCAGGCTTTGGTATCCGGCGGTGTCCCCGCGCCCGGACAGCAGCACCAGCCCCAGCGCCACGCCGACCGAGGAGAACACTCCGATCACCGTGTCGGTCGACCCGATGCGCGAATGGCGGATGCGGTTCATCGCCAAGGCGAACACGGCGGCGAACAGCAGCATGATCCACTCGTACCGCGCCGCGCTGATCATCATTCCCAGCGCCACGCCGGTCAGCGCCGAATGGCCCAGCGCATCGGAGAAGAACGCCATGCCGTTGTCCACCACCAGCGTCCCCAGCATCGCGAACAGCGGCGCCAGCAGCACCACCGCCAGCAGCGCGCTGCGCATGAAATCGTATTGCCACCAGTCGAACAGTGCCATCACGCCTCACCTCCCGCCGATGCGTCCGCGTCGCCGCGGCCGAAAACGCGACCGAACGCCCGCTCAAACGCCGCCGAGGCGAACACCTCGTCCGGCGAGCCGGACGCGAGCACCCGCTGCCCCAGCAGCACGACGCGGTCGGCGTGCTGCCGGACGAATTCGAGATCGTGCGAGATCAGCAGGATCACCA
>JAJXDX010000447.1:0-275 GCA_021640185.1 Oscillospiraceae bacterium
TACCTGATGGGTGAGGGCGCTCTTCACACTTTTTGACGGGAGGTGGACGGCATGGACGATCGGCAGATCGTCGATCTGTATTTCGCACGGGACGAACGCGCGATCGAAGAAACGGATAACAAGTACGGCAGGCTCTGCCGCCGCATCGCGTTCGACATCCTGCACAGCCGCGAGGATGCCGAGGAATGTGTCAACGACACCTACGCCGGTGTGTGGAACGCGATCCCGCCGACCAGACCGAACGACCTGACGGCGTTCATCTGCAAGATCGCGCG
>JAJXDX010000447.1:285-1338 GCA_021640185.1 Oscillospiraceae bacterium
CTCAAGCGGCTGGCGTATCTTAAGCGCGAAAAGCGCGCGCCGGAGGCGCTGCTGTCGCTCGATGAGCTGGCAGAAGTTTTGCCGGACGACCGCTTTGCCCCGCACGCGGCCGACGGGGACGTCGGCCGCGCGATCGACCGCTTTCTGCGCACGCAGACGGCGGAGGTGCGCGGCGTGTTCATCCGCCGGTATTTCTATTTTGAACCGATCGCCGCGATCGCCGGGCAGTACGGCTTTACCCAAAGCAAGGTGAAGAATATGCTGTTCGCCACCCGGAAACGACTGAAAACGTTTTTGATCAAGGAGGGCATCGAATGGTGAACATCCCAAGGATCGCACACGCCGTCGGCCTGATCGGGGACGACCTGATCGCCGAAGCGGCCGATCGGCGCATCAGCGAAAAACCGCGCCGCAGCAAGGCGCATCTTGTTCGATGGACAGCGGCCGCCGCCTGTTTGGCGGTGATCGCCGCCGTCGCGGCCGCGGCGGTGCTGCGGCCGGGGCAGGCTCCGGCCGCCGGGGGCGACGGCCGCTACCGGCAGGTGACCGTCCACGCCTCGGAAACGGCCATCGTCTGGCCGTGGGCGTACCGTACCGCGGCCGAAAGATACCGGGCGCTGACGGTGGACGGCGTGCGCTACGAAGGGACGGTGCGCGCCGTGTCCGATACGCTCGTGGGTGATCGGATCGGCACGTATCCGCTGTCCGGGAGCGACGGCATCGACGGGAAGACCTACACCGTCGACGCGCCGGTCTATCGGCTTTCCCACGTCGGGCAGAGTCGCGCCGTCGCCGTCCGGCTGGACGGGAGCTGCTATGTGTTCACTGCCGCCGATCACGCGCCGCCCGCCACGCTGGGCGAGCTTTGGACCGAGGTCGATCTGCCGTCGGCGATCGCGCTGGAGAGCTTTTCGGCCGACGGACGCACCTTCGCACCGGGGGACACCGACCGGATCTGGTCGATCCTGTCCGGCTGCCGGAACGCGCCGTTCGTCGAGGAAGATCTTTCGACCGCGGACGGGGATCTGATCGTGTTCACGGTCAGCGCCGAGG
>JAJXDX010000448.1 GCA_021640185.1 Oscillospiraceae bacterium
GGCTCCGCTTTGGGGGTGGGCTGCTCCGTGCGCTTCGCGGGCGCGTCGTCCGGATCCTCGTCCGGCAAAACGCCGATCTGGCGCAGATGCTCGCGATACATGGACATCAGACGGTCCTTGAATGCCGCGACCTCGCGCTTGACGTTCGCCAGTTCCTCTCGCTCCTCGACGATGGAGCGCTGCGTGTCGGAACGCATACTGTCCGCCTGTGCCTTTGCCTCCGCCAAGATCTGCTCGGCCTGTGCCTTGGCATCGGCGACGGTCTGCTCCGCCTCGCGGCGGGCATCCGCCACCACCTGATCGCTCATGCGCTGGGCGTTGAGCACGGCGGAACGGATGCTGTCCTCCTGCTTACGGTAGTCCATGATCGTTTCGGCCAGCACCTGCATCTTGCGCGTGTTTTCTTCCTTTTCCGCCGTCAGTGTCTCCACCGCCGCCGTGCATTGGTCGAGGAACGCATCGACCTCCGTCGTATCGTAGCCGCGCATCCCGCGCGAAAAACGCACCTCGCGGATCTCTTTTGCTGTGACCATGCGTTTTATCCGTCCTTTCGCTATATGTCAGATACATTGCCGGGCGGCAAGCGTCAGCCGCCCCTTTTTGGTCGGCGGACCGAAGGCGTCCACCAAAAAGCGGCCGTGCCCGCGCACGCTCAGCGTGCACGGCGCGGAAAGCGCGCGTGCGCCGTCCTCTGCCGGGACGTGATCGACCTCCACCGCCCCTGTGCGGATCAGCTGCGCCGTCCGCTCGCGCGACAGGCCGAGCAGCGCGGCCAGCACCGCATCCAGCCGCGGCGACGCGACGGTGTCGCGCAGGTCGCGGTAGCGGTGCAGGGCAGGCAGCTCGCCGTCGTAGTCCGGCAGCAGGCGCACGCCCTCGCCGCCGATGCGGTCGACCTGCCCCAGCACGTGCGCACAGACCTCCGCGCGCAAAAACGCGACGGACAGCCCGCTGCCGCACAGGATATCGCCCACCGTTTCGCGCCGAAGGCCCAGCGACAGCAGCGTCCCCAGCACATCGCGGTGGCAGATCGCCCGCTCCGGCCGGTAGGCAAAGCCGACGGCGCGCACGGGCAGATCCTCCGGCTGCGGCGTGAGCCACGCCGGGAACACCGCCAGCACGCGGCGCTCCGCCTCGGGATAGCCGCCGTACAGCGTCCATTCGTCATCCGGCAGGACGCGGGAGAGATGCTGCCGCACGGCGACCTGCTCCCCCTCGTCAAGGAAGCCGAGATAGGCCGGTGCGCCGCGCTTATCGCACAGGCGCACCGCATCGTTCACGCGGCGCAGCAGCGGCGCGTGCGCGCCGGCCGGATCAGAAGTAAAG
>JAJXDX010000449.1 GCA_021640185.1 Oscillospiraceae bacterium
TGGTCATGCACGGCTCGGGCAAGCTGAAGACCCTGATGATCTTCCCCTCGATCTTCTCCGGCAAGCACGTCGAAAAGACGAAGAACGTCACCGTCCTCACCGGACGCGACATCACCGTCACGTTCGACCGGCCGGTCGCCCTGCAGATCGACGGCGAAACGATCCTTGGCGTGACCACCTGCCGCACCGTGTCCCACGTGGACGCGCCTGCCACTGCGCAGAGCGAGGCAGCAACGGTCTGACCGCTCCTCAAAAACAGGCTCCCCGGCCGGCGTCACGGATCGTGACCCCGGCCGGGGACTTTCGCTTTTGCCGGATGAATATCCTCATCCCCCCCGCTAAGGCAGAGCAGCACGGCCGCCCGAAAGGATACCTTTCGGGCGGCCGTGCTATCCATCCGTCAACTTGTTTCAATCAGCCCCGCGCACCGGCATACATCCCGCCGTCCGCACCTTTGCCCTTGGCTAAGTTTTCCGGTATGATCATCTCGAACAGGCTTTGCGCGAACAGCTCGTGCATCTCGCGCGTCGGATGGTTGATCCGGTTGGCCAGCAGCATGGTCGTGTCCTCGGTGCGGCTCAGCTGCTTCCACTTGGCATAGCAGTCGCACACCGGCACGCCGAATTCCGCTGCGGCGGCACGCGCCTCGGCCATATAGGCGTCCATCCGCCCGTTGTTTTGGAAGTCCGCAGTCACGGCCGCATAGTCGCGCCACCGCTCCTCCACATCGTCCGCCACATAGGTGTTGAGCATATTCGGCGTCATGTAGATCACTTCCGTCCCGGCCGCCGTCAGGCGGCGGAAGATCTCACGCAGGGACGTGCCGAACTGCGCGAGCGGCAGGTTGACATCGTTCAGCCCGTAGCACACGGTCACCAGATCCGGCTGATGGATCAGCACCTGACGGTCCAGCCGCGCCAGCGCCCCCGGCGTCGTATCGCCGCCGATTCCGGCGTTGATCACATTGATCGGGATCTGGTCGCACACCGCCAGCAGCTTTTTGCGCAGCCTGTTCCAGTACACCGTTTCGTAGTCCATCTCGTCACCAAAGCCCACGCAGCCGTGGGTCACGCTGTCGCCCAGCGCAACGATCGTGATCGGGCCGTGCGCCATCAGGTCTTGGATGCCAAAACGCATTTTTTCGCGGATATCCATCTTATCTTCTCCTTTTCATCCGGCAAAGCGACCGATCGCCGCCGGTATCGCGTCGATGATAGCACATCGCCGCCCAAAAAGCAAGAGCCGGATCGGGTGTCGTCCAAAAGATCCTGTAGGTGTACAATACATCTTGGACAATGAAATAAAAAAGGTTGAGAGATATGG
>JAJXDX010000068.1 GCA_021640185.1 Oscillospiraceae bacterium
GATGCCCAGTTCCGGCAGCTGCGTGGTCACGGACAGGTTACGCTCGAGGTTCGTCCCGTCGACGATGTTGAGGAGCGCATTCGTACGCTCGTCGATCAGATAGTTACGCGCGACGACTTCCTCCAGCGTGTAGGGGGACAGCGAATAGATACCCGGCAGGTCGGTGACGATCACACCGTCATGCTTTTTGAGTTTGCCTTCTTTTTTCTCGACCGTGACGCCCGGCCAGTTACCGACGAACTGGTTCGAGCCGGTCAGCGCATTGAACAGCGTCGTTTTGCCGCAGTTCGGGTTGCCCGCAAGGGCGATGCGCAGATCCATTGTCATGACACCTCCGTGAACGATATGTAGTAAGGTAAGCTTTGGCTAACTTGAGGGGAGCGCTTTTACTCGACCTCGATCATCGCCGTGTCCGCCTTGCGCAGCGACAGCTCGTAGCCGCGCACGGTGACCTCCATCGGGTCGCCCAGCGGTGCGACTTTGCGCACATATACGGTCACGCCGCGCGTCAGACCCATGTCCATGATGCGCCGCTTGACCGCTCCCTCACCATGCAGCTTGACGACGGTGACGGTCTCGCCGACCTTGACATCCTTTAGCGTTCTCATCATATTTCCTCCTTTCCAAGCTATCCTCTGAAACCAGAGGGATCAGACCATGATCTTGCGTGCCAGTTCTTCGCTGATCGCGACCCGGCTCTCCTTGACGCGGACGATCACATTGCCGCCAAGCGAGCTGACGACTGTGACCGTGCCTCCGGCGGAAAAGCCGAGGTCGGACAGGTGCTGCCGGACCTCCGGGGAACCGCCGATGTGCTTGACCGTGTTTTCTTCGCCGACGGGCGCGAGTACCAATGGCATCATGCCGATCCTCTCCTTTGCCAAAGGTTAGTTTGCGCTAACCTAACGATATGGGAATGGTTAGCGTGAGCTAACTTTCAGCACAGATAATACACCTTTTTTTCGGGATCGTCAACGGGTCCGGCGAAAAAATCGCGGGGAAAAGAGCAGATCCGTCGGATCGTTTAGAAAGTTAGCTTTGTCTAACCGTAAACATGGACGATCGGACAACGGCATAAAATGACAGGATGCGGCACGGTGCGACGGAAACCGCCGCCAGATCCCGACGGAAAAACCGTGCGATGGATCAAATTAGCACTCCGTGTGATAGAGTGCTAAAAATTCATAGTTTCGTAACACATTTCCCGGGGAACGGGCTATACTATAGTTAAAGACGGCCGAGGTGCGGCGGACAAGGAACGCCGCACGCAGACCGTTTCGGAGGAGGCATGACTTATGGATGCACAACGTTTTACCCAAAAATCGTTAGAGGCTGTCCGGCAGGCGCAGGAGATGGCGATCCGCGGCGGACAGATGCAGATCGAGCCGGTGCACGTGCTGTGTGCCCTGCTCGAGCAGGAGCAGGGGCTGATCCCGCAGCTGCTGACGAAGATGCAGGTATCGGCCGACGGGCTGCGTGAGGCGGCACAGCGTGCCGTTTCGGCGCTGCCCAGCGTGTCCGGGCCGGGGCGTGAGCCGGACAAGATCTATATCTCCGGGGCGACGGACCGGATGCTCTCGGCGGCGGAAACGATCGCCAAGGGGATGAAGGACGACTATGTTTCGGTGGAGCACCTGTTTTTGTCGCTGATCGAGAACGGCGACAAAACGGTGCACGAGCTGCTCGATGCCGCCGGCGTGAAGAAAAACGCCTTTTTGCAGGCGCTGGCTACGGTGCGCGGCAACACGCGTGTGACCGACGACACGCCGGAGGACACCTATGATGCGCTGAACAAATACGGCGTGGATCTGGTGGAGCTGGCGCGCACGAAAAAGCAGGATCCGATCATCGGCCGTGACGAGGAGATCCGCAACGTGATCCGGATCCTGTCGCGCAAGAACAAAAACAACCCCGTCCTGATCGGCGAGCCGGGCGTCGGCAAGACCGCCGTGGTCGAAGGGCTGGCGCAGCGTATCGTTAAGGGCGATGTGCCGACGAGCCTGAAGGACAAGACGATCTTTTCGCTGGACATGGGCTCGCTGGTCGCGGGCGCGAAATACCGCGGCGAGTTCGAGGAGCGGCTGAAGGCCGTGCTGGGCGAGGTGAAAAAGAGCGAGGGACGCATCCTGCTGTTCATCGATGAGCTGCACACCATCGTCGGTGCGGGCAAGACCGAGGGCGCGATGGATGCGGGCAACCTGCTCAAGCCGATGCTGGCGCGCGGCGAGCTGCACTGCATCGGTGCGACCACCCTCGACGAATACAGAAAGTATATTGAAAAGGATGCGGCGCTTGAACGCCGTTTCCAGCCGGTCATGGTGGATGAGCCGACCGTGGAAGACACGATCTCCATCCTGCGCGGACTCAAGGAGCGCTATGAGATCTTCCACGGCGTCCGCATCCATGATAATGCGCTGGTTGCTGCGGCAACGCTGTCGCATCGGTATATCACCGACCGTTTCCTCCCCGATAAGGCAATCGACCTTGTGGATGAGGCTTGCGCCATGATCCGCACCGAAATCGACTCCATGCCGAGCGACCTCGACGATCTCCGCCGCGACATCATGCAGCTCGAGATTGAGGAGATGTCGCTGAAGAAGGAGGAAGATCAGCTTTCCAAGGACAGACTTGCCAAGCTGACCGCCGAGCTTGCCGAGAAGAAGGAAAAATTCAACGAGATGAAGGCGCGCTGGGAG
>JAJXDX010000067.1 GCA_021640185.1 Oscillospiraceae bacterium
TTCACGCTGTGCGCGAACACGGGCCACGGGCGGAGGCCGGACTTTTCCGGTGCTGCGCGGCCGGAGATCGCCCGGCCGCTGTTCGATACCGTGCTGGACGAATTGCGGCAGCAGGGGGTCGGCGACGTGCAGTCCGGCCGCTTTGGGGCGGATATGCAGGTGGAGCTGATCAACGACGGGCCGGTGACCCTGATCTTGGACACGGCCGACTGGATCCGGGGATAAAACAAGGGCGCACGGAGCCGTCCGTTCGGACGGCTCCGTGCGCTGCGATATTCGGCCGCCGCACGGGTCAGCCGTTCGTTTCCCTGCGTGGGGAGAACAACAGGGCGATGCACCAGATGCCCGCAAGGGCGACGACGGTGTAGATGATCCGTGCCCAGATCGTTCCGGCACCGCCGAAGATCCACGCGACGAGATCGAACTGGAACAGCCCGATGCTGCCCCAGTTAAGTGCGCCGATGATCGTCAGCACCAGCGCGATCTTGTTCATGACACTGTTCATGGGTGATCCTCCTTTCCACCGGAACGGGACGGGACATTGCCGCCCGGTTGTGTCCAGTATGCGCAAAAATCGCGTGACCATGCAAAAAAAGCTTTATTTTTGCTGCCGGATATGTTATGATGATCTAACGCAGTAAACTACACGAATTATGGAGGGACAGGCTATGCGCGCCGTTATCACCGTTGTGGGAAAAGACACCGTGGGCATTCTGGCGAAGGTCGCCGGGAAATGCAGCGAGTATCATATCAATGTCATCGAGGTCACGCAGTCGATCCTGCAGGATCTGTTCGCGATGATCATGCTCGTGGAGATCGGCGAGAGCACCGTGCCGTTCACGACGCTGGTCGACGAGATGACCGTCCTTGGGCAGAAGAACGATCTGGCGATCCACTGTATGCACGAGGATATCTTCAACGCCATGCATTCGATCTGACGAGAGGGCGGAACACGACATGATCAACACGAAGGACATTTTGGAAACGATCTCCATGATCGAGGAGGAGAACCTCGACGTGCGGACGATCACGATGGGCATATCGCTGCTGGACTGCTGCGACAGCGATGTCGGCCGGATGTGCGACCGCGTGTACGACAAGATCACGCGCAGCGCCTGCCGGCTGGTGGAAACGGGCGAAACGATCGAAAAGGAGTTCGGCATCCCGATCGTGAACAAGCGGATCTCGGTCACTCCGGCGGCGATGGTGCTGGCGGGCTGTGACGACCGCGACGCCGTGCGGCTGGCCCGCACGCTGGAGCGGGCGGCGGCCGAGTGCGGGGTGAATTTCCTCGGCGGGTTCTCTGCCCTTGTACACAAGGGCTTTTCCGCGGGCGACCGCGAGCTGATCGAGGCGATCCCCGAGGCGCTGGCCGAAACGGAGCACATCTGCGCCTCGGTGAACGTCGGATCGACCAAGGCGGGCATCAACATGGATGCGGTGGCGCTGATGGGACACGTGGTGCGCAAGGCGGCCGAGCTGACGGCCGACCGCGGCTGCATCGGCCCGGCGAAGCTGGTGGTGCTGTGCAATGCGCCGGAGGACAACCCCTTCATGGCGGGGGCGTTCCACGGTGTGGGCGAGCCGGACCGCGTGATCAACGTGGGCGTTTCCGGACCCGGCGTGGTGCGTGCGGCGCTGGCCAAGGCCGGGCCGGACAAGGATCTGAGCCAGATCGCCGACATCATCAAAAAGACCGCGTTCAAGATCACGCGGATGGGCCAGCTGGTGGCGCAGGAGGCGTCCGCGCGGCTGGGCGTGCCGTTCGGCATCGTTGACCTGTCGCTGGCGCCGACCCCGGCGGTGGGCGATTCCGTCGCCCACATCTTGGAGGAGATCGGCCTGTCGCAGTGCGGCGGGCACGGCACGACCGCCGCGCTGGCCATGCTCAACGACGCCGTGAAAAAGGGCGGCGTGATGGCCTCGTCCCACGTCGGCGGGCTGTCCGGCGCGTTCATCCCGGTGACGGAGGATGCGGGCATGATCGATGCCGCGCGCAGCGGCTGCCTGCGGATCGAAAAGCTGGAGGCCATGACCTCGGTCTGCTCCGTCGGGCTGGATATGATCAACATCCCCGGCGACACGCCGGCAGAGGTGATCTCCGCCATCATCGCCGACGAGGCGGCGATCGGCATGGTCAATGCCAAGACCACCGCCGTGCGCGTGATCCCGGCGATAGGGATGGACGTCGGCGACGAGCTGAACTTCGGCGGCCTGCTGGGCGAAGGCCCGGTCATGCCGCTCAACCCCGCGTCGCCTGCGGTGTTCATCCACCGCGGCGGACGCATCCCTGCACCGATGCAGAGCCTGAAGAACTGACGAAAAGGAGCGTTTTCCTATGGTGACCGACGGCGCGCGGCCGATGCTCGTGCCGCTGTGCACAGACGATCTTCCGGATGCCTACCGGCTGATGGAGCAAAGCTTCCCGAAGGACGAGATCCGCAGCATCGACGGACAGCGGGCGCTGTTCGACGATCCGCGGTATACGCTGCTGGCCCGCCGCGCCGCGGACGGCGAGACCGAGGGCCTGCTGGCCGTTTGGGACATCGGGGCCTTTACGTTCATCGAGCATTTTGCGGTGCAGCCGCAGCTGCGCGGCGGCGGGATCGGCGCGGCGATGCTGGAGGCGCTCATCTGCCGGCAGGGCCGGCGGATCTGTTTGGAAGTGGAGCTGCCGGAGACCGAGATCGCGCGGCGCAGGATCGGCTTTTATCGGCGCTGCGGGTTTACGCTGAACGACTATCCCTACGTCATGCCTTCGCTGGAAGCGGGGCGACAGCCGCTGCCGCTGATGATCATGACGTCCGGCGGCGCGGTGGACAGGGCGGCGTTTTTGCAGATCCGCGATGCGCTGTATACCACGGTCTATCATACGGCCGTACCGGGATAAAAAAGAGATATGAAAGCAGAGCGTCTGCCGCTGTGCGGCAGGCGCTCCGGTTTTTGCTGTATCCCATTCGGCAAAGCAACGGCCCGCAGACGGATGTCTGCGGGCCGTTGCTTATCATTTCAGGGGAAAGGAGAAAGCGAGGTAGCGCGGCGGTTCAGGCACCCTTTTGGTGACCGTGACAGCTTCCGCTCATCGAGCAGTGGCTGCACGCTCCGCCGCAGGAGCCGCCGCAGCTGGACTTGCCTTTTTTCTTATCCCGCACCATACCGATGACGATCGCGGCGACGATGGCCGCAACGACCAACGCGATCAGGATGGTACCGATGTTCGCAGACAGCCAACTCAGCATAAGGAACAGCTCCCTTCGTCTGTCGATGCGCTTAGTCGTGCACCTTGACGGTCAGTTTCGTTGCTTCCTTGTAAGGACGCACGAGCAGGTAGATCATCGCAGCAAGCACGACCACGGCAGCGATCAGGCCGATCACATTGAGGTTACCCGTGAAGGCGTTGCCGAACTGCTCGATCATCAGGGCGATCAGATAGGCGAAGCCGCACTGATAGCCGATCGCGAACCACGTCCACTTGGCGGAGTTCATCTCGCGCTTGATGGCGCCGATAGCCGCGAAGCAGGGAGCGCACAGCAGGTTGAACACCAGGAACGAATACGCGCTGATGCCGGTGAAGTGACGGGCAAGCTCCTGATAGACCGAGCCGTCGCCGCCGCCGTAGAGGATACCGAGCGTACCGACGATGTTCTCTTTAGCGACAAGGCCGGTGATCGAGGCGACGGTCGCCTGCCAGTTGCCCCAGCCGAGCGGGATGAACAGCCACGAGATGGCACTGCCGATCTTGGCGAGGATCGAGGAGCTGATCTCCTCCTCGGACAGCATACGGAACGTGCCGTCGGCCCAGCCGAAGTAGGTGGTGAACCACACGAAGATCGTGGAGAGCAGGATGATGGTGCCGGCCTTCTTGATGAAGCTCCAGCCGCGCTCCCACATGCTGCGCAGCACGTTGGAAACGGTCGGCAGGTGGTAAGCGGGCAGCTCCATAACGAACGGCGCAGGCTCGCCGGAGAACATCTTCGTTTTCTTGAGGATGATACCGGACACGACGATCGCCGCCATACCGATGAAGTAAGCCGAGGTGGCGACGAGAGCGCTGCCGTGGAAGATCGCACCGGCGATCATCGCGATGAACGGCACCTTTGCGCCGCAGGGGATGAACGTGGTGGTCATGATCGTCATGCGGCGGTCACGCTCGTTCTCGATCGTACGGGAGGCCATGATGCCGGGGATGCCGCAGCCCGTGCCGATCAGCATCGGGATGAAGCTCTTACCGGAGAGGCCGAACTTGCGGAAGATACGGTCAAGGACGAAGGCGATACGCGCCATGTAGCCGCAGGCTTCCAGGAAGGCGAGCAGCAGGAACAGCACGAGCATCTGCGGCACGAAGCCGAGCACCGCGCCGACACCGGCGACGATACCGTCAAGGATCAGGCCGCTGAGCCAGTCGGCCGCACCGGCGGCCTCCAGACCGTTGCCGATCAGCACCGGGATACCGGGCACCCACACGCCGTATTCGGCGGGATCCGGCTCGGCGAATTCGCTGTTGGTCTTTTCGAAATACGCCTTGGCCTCGAGGAAGGTGACGGGGATGTAAGCCGCATCCTTATCCTTCTTCACGGCCTCGGGGATGCTGTCGTAATAGACGGTCATCTCATTCTCGGCGAGCGTTTCCTCGTCCTCGACGGTGACCGTGCCGGTCGCACCGCTCTCGGCGGTGAAGGCCCCGATCGCTTTGAGCGCCTCGGCCGCATCGAACCCCTCGGCAGAGGGATCGATCTCGACGAAGCCGTTGATGGCGTTGAGCGCATCGCCGTACTCGCCGGCCGCATCGTTATAGCCGGACGAGCCGATGCCGAACAGGTGCCAGCCGTCGCCGAACAGGCCGTCGTTGGCCCAGTCGGTCGCGGAGGCGCCGACGGTGACCATCGAGAGATAGTACACGAGGAACATGACCGCCGCGAAGATCGGCAGGCCGAGCCAGCGGTTGGTCACCACGCGGTCGATCTTATCGGAGGTCGACAGCTTCACGTTGTTCTTCTTCTTGTAGCAGGACTTGATGATCGAGGCGATGTAGACATACCGCTCGTTGGTGATGATGCTCTCGGCATCGTCATCCAGCTCTTTTTCCGCGGCCTTGATGTCCTGATCGATGTGCGCGAGCGTTTCGGCCGGGACATTCAGCTTCTGCAGCACCTTGTCGTCGCGCTCGAAGATCTTGATCGCGTACCAGCGCTGCTGCTCCTCGGGCATGGTGTGGACGGCCGCCTCCTCGATGTGGGCGATCGCGTGCTCCACGCAGCCGGAGAACGTGTGCTGCGGAACGGTCTTGCCGGTCTGGGCAGCCTTGATGGCGGCCTCGGCGGCTTCCATGATGCCCGTGCCCTTGAGCGCCGAGATCTCGACGACCGGGCAGCCGAGCTGACGCGACAGCTCCTC
>JAJXDX010000450.1 GCA_021640185.1 Oscillospiraceae bacterium
ACACCGAGGCGTTGCAGCGGCTGCTGGACAACTGGCCGGAGGACTGCACGCTGTTTTTCCCGGCCGGGACATACCTGATCTCGAAACCGCTGAAGATCCGTTCCGGGACGAGCCTTGTCGGCGAACCGGCGAAAAACGGCGTGGGCGGCTCGGTGATCAAGGCGGCCAAGTCCATGGACTATCTGATCGGCGCGGCCGGGGCCAAGATCAGCAGCGCCGTGTACATGAACCTGACCTTCGACGGCAATCGCTCCGGCGGCTGCAAGCTGAACAGCTTGCTGGATATGCCCGGCTTCTGCAGCATGAAGCTGGCGAACCTCAAGCTGATGAACTGCTCCGGCGCGGGCGTCCACACCTATCAGGGGACGAAGAACGACCCGACGTGGATCAGTGTCGTCGAGAACATCGAGGTGCGCGACGTTGCAGGCTATGCGCTGGAGATGATCAACTCCGACACGGCCTATAACCACATCGTGGTGAACGGCGGCAAGGGAATCTTGGATTTCAACTACGGCGGCAACGTGTATAACGACGTGCTGGTGGAGAACAGCACCGGCTCCGGCATGACGATCGGCCGCGGGGACGGCGACGATACCGGCCACATCTGCATCCTCAACAGCACCTTCCGCAACAACAAAGGCTACGGTCTGCATCTGAACACAAAGGCTTGGGCCGAAAAAATGGTGCAGGTGGAAGGCTGCGAGTTCTCCGGCAATGCCACCGGCGATGTCGGTGTCAAAAACGTTTCCGGCATGGTGTTCTATAACAACAACTTCCGCTCCGCAAGGGCGTTCTTCGGCGCGGCGGATTCCGACTGGTTCACGCTGTCGGATAACCGGTTCGCACAAAACGCATTCACCCAGAGCGGATATATGATCGACGGTACGAACAAGTTCGGCGTGACCTCGTTTACCGAGAAGGGCGTCAAGCTTGACCGGGACGTGTACGATTACGCGCTGGTCTACCGCGCGGCGGCGCTGCAGTGCAGCAGCGGCCGGGTCGTGGCGCTCGATCAGTTCGAGCCGAGCACCAGCGCCTTCGACGATAACTCCGCGGTGCTGCAGAAGGCGATCGATGCCCTCGGCAGCAAGGGCGGCATCGTGTATGTGTCGAAGGGGACCTACGGCATCGGCAAAAAGGTGACCGTGCCGTCGAACGTGATCATCGTCGGCGAGAACGCCAACAGCGCCGTTGGCTTTGCGCCTGCCGGCAACATCGACACGATGTTCGAGATCAAAAAGGGCGCGACCGGCGTCGGGTTCCTCAACGTCAACATCGTCAACCCAGGCTCGTACTCCGCGAAGTATTTCATCCG
>JAJXDX010000451.1 GCA_021640185.1 Oscillospiraceae bacterium
GAATAGTTCTCCCGGTCGTTCGCGGCCGAAAAACGGTCCATCGCCTGTCGGTACTGCCCCATGCGGTACAGGGCGAGCCCTGCCTTGTCATAGGCCAGATCGAAGTTGCCGTTTTTCTGCAGCAGGTCTTCCCACAGCAGCAGGCTGTTCTCGTAATCGCTCTGCCGGTAGCTGCGCACGGCACGGTAGATCGTTTCGGCATACGCCGTCGGCGTGAAGGCGGTAACGGATCCGGCATCACGGTCGAGCACGTACACGACCTCGTCCCGGATCACCAGCGAGCATGGCTGCAAAAACGCTCCCTGCTGATAGGTATTGATCCCGCCGAAAACGAACAGCATATTGCCGTCCTCGTCATAGGCGAACACCCGCCCGCGCGCGGCATCCAGCGCGTAATAGATCCCGGTGTCGCCCTCGGCGATGTCCACGATCGACGACTTCAGAATGCCGTCGCCCGTCACCAGATCGCCGCAGACGTTCTTGATCCCGTTGACCGCATTGCGGATCAACACGTCGCCACCGCTGGGGTTGAGCCGTCGGATCGGGTCGGTCACATCGCTGACCGCCGTCACGACGTACAGGAACCCGGAGCGGTCGAGCGCGATATTCGCATACTCCATGGCGATGAACGCCAGCCGCTTTTGGCGCTGCTCCTCGGTCATGATCGACTGCCAAAACTGCTCGTACCAGTTGGACGTCGCGAAGTTCGATCCCACGAACCCGACGAACTGACCGTCCACAGTCAGCTGCACCAGACCGTCGTACACATTGCGGCACACCACGAAGATGCGGTCCACCTCATCGACGACCAGCTTGCTCGGGAAAAACGAGAACTCGTCGCCGAGCAACGGCGAAACGGGCGTGCCCAGTTCCTTTTGCAGGCGGCCGTTCTGATCGAAGCACAGCAGGCGGCTGTTTTCCGTATCGGCGATCCACAGCCGGCCCGCGCTGTCGACGCACAGGCCCTCCGGGCCGCTCAGGCTGTCCTCTTCCCCGCCGTTATCGAACGTGGCGACCGTGTAGCGCAGATGCCAGTCACGGTCGAACGCATAAACGGCGCTGCCGCCCTTGTCGGCGATGTAGAAGCAGCCGTTTTCGTCGCAATACAGATCCTCCGGCTGTTCCAGCGTCACGCCCAGACGGCGCGCGTCGAACGTTTCGCCGGGGATATAGGCCGCCGGTGCATCCACGGCATAAACGCCGTCGGACGCGTTGACATACGTATATGTTCGGTAAGGCGCCGCACCGGCGGGCAGCGCCGTCAGCAGAACGAAAAGCAACGCAAGGGACGCCGCGAACCATTTTTTCATCGAT
>JAJXDX010000452.1 GCA_021640185.1 Oscillospiraceae bacterium
GTATAATAAATACTATCGATGGATCGAGGGGCGTGTGTCCCGTCTGTCGACGGCATCACCGAGGAGGAAAAGCCATGATCTCCAGCCAAAAACGCTTCCATTTCGACAATCGGGATATGCAAAAGCAGCTCGGGCCGTACTGGCTGTACCAAATGGGTGATCTCAACTGCGTGGGGGACTATCATATCGAGCGGCACCGCCAGTTCGTGTATGAGGTCACCTATGTCGCGGTCGGGATGGGACACATCTGGGTAGATGACCGCGAGTATATCGGCAAAGCCGGAAACGTGTTCATCAACCGGATCGGCGACATCCACGAGCTGTACGGCGACCGTTCCGGCGAGTTCCGTTATTTTTATCTCGGCTTTGACTTCAAGGACGTGTCCGACCCGGCGATCCGACGGATCCGGGAGCTGTTCGACGATCCGAAAAACGTGATGGTGGAGTCTGCACCCGGCGTGCAGG
Source organism: Oscillospiraceae bacterium (assembly GCA_021640185.1). Classification (GTDB taxonomy): domain Bacteria; phylum Bacillota; class Clostridia; order Oscillospirales; family Acutalibacteraceae; genus UBA5905. The sequence goes on from JAJXDX010000452.1 coordinate 466, forward strand.
AGGCATTTCTGCGGCTGTTCGGCGAGGCGATCCGGCAGGACCGCTTTTCGGAGCTGTTGGTGGAGAGCTATATCAGCGATCTGCTGGTGCATATCCACCGGGCGTTCGATCGGCAGCGGTACGTCGTCTACCAGACCGAGGAGGGCGGCAGCGAAAAGCTGGTGTACGATCTGATCAATTATATCGATCTTAACGTCGGTCGCTTCAGTCGGCTGACGGAGCTTTGCGCGGTGTTCGGCTACAGTTATTCCCATTTGGCAAAGCAGTTCACGCGGGTGATGGGCGAATCACTGCAAAGCTATTTCATGCGGCGGCGCTTCCGCATGGCCGAGGAGCACCTATGCGAGGGCATGAGCGTAACGGAAGTGGCCGAACGGATGGGCTACCAGTCGGTACACGCGTTCAGCCGGGCGTTCCACAAGCAGGTCGGCATGGCACCGTCGGCCTATCGCGAGCTGGCGGAGAACGGCCGGCAGGAACTGTGACGGGAGAAAGGGATAGCGCGATGAAGAAACGACGGTGGGCAGGTCTTGCCCTGACGTGTGCGCTCTTGCTGCTGCTTGCCGGCTGCGGCGGCCGGCCGGCGGCGGGCATATCGGATCTGACGGATGGGACACGGAAGACGGTGCCGGCGGCAGAAACGGCATCAGCCGATGCGGACGGCACGAACGGCACACGGCGGACGGAGGATAGAACGATGATCGTCAGTGACACCAAAAAAACCGGCGAACGGACGCAGACCAGCCGGCAGAACACGGCAGCCGCGCCGACGGCATCCGTAACGGCGGCCGCGACGGCCGCACCCGTGCCGGAGGATCCGGCCGTGCGGCTGCAAAGGTCGTGCCGG
>JAJXDX010000069.1:0-7013 GCA_021640185.1 Oscillospiraceae bacterium
GATCTGCACGGATCTGCACGCGTTCCCTGTGTTTTTATAAGGAAAAAGAGCGATCATTACGCCGGATAGGGCAAAACTTATCTGATTTTAAGATTGCATTTTCCCTATTTTACGCTCTTTCTGTGCAAAAGGTTTTATTCATTGACACCAAGTTTTTTCGGTGTTAAGATGATCTTACCGGGCATTGGGACGGACGTTTTCCCGCCCCGACCGCACATTTCGTTTGTCATTTTTTAATGTCGCTGCCGCCGACATAAAATCGGACACATCGCCCCGAAAAAGGAGAACGCTTATGCCGACAGCAAAGAAGAAAAAACTGATCCTGATCGTGGCCGCCGCGATGGCGGCCGTCGTGCTGGCCAGCGTCGCCGCAGCGCTGGCGGTCACCGGCTGTTTCGACCCGGTGGTCGAGATCGACGGCTTCACCCTCGGGCGGATCGCCCACAAAAGCGAGCTGGACGTCGTGGCGCTGGGCGCCGACCCCACCGGGAAAACGGACGAGACGAAGCGCCTGCAGGCGATCCATAAGTCCGGCAAGCGGGTCTATTATCCCAACGGCACCTATCTGTTCAACGGCTACACGCTGGATCTGTCGGGCGGCGTGCGATTCCAGAGCATGGACGGCGTGACGGTGCGCGATCGCATATCGGACGAGAACATCCTGCGCTTCGACGACTTCGGCAATTTGGTCGGCCTGATGCAGAACCATCTGGAGCTGACCGAGAACAGCTCGATCCCGATCTGCGGCACGCTGGTGTCGCCGCCGCTGTCGACGAAAAAATACGAAACGAAGGCCGACCTGCTGGCGTACTGGTACAACGACTTCGGCCTGCAGTGCACGCGTGACGCCAAGACCGGCTGGATCGGCTGGTATTACTGGACGTGGAACCACCACGACGCCGCATCGAACAAGGCGCTGCGCGCGGTGGCGGGCAAGCAGCCCGACGGCTACGACCCCGCGCGCCACCCGCTTTTGGGCTTTTATTATGGGGACGACCCCAAGGTGCTGGACTGGCAGAGCTACTGGCTGTACGAATACGGCGTGCAGAACGTCGCGCTCTTGGCGGAGGATCTGACGAACTGGAGCGAGCCGACCTCCACCGCCTACTGGGCCTATCAGCTGTTCCACAACGCCCCGAACTTCCGTAACCTGCGCTATGCCTTCGTCGCGTCCACGCCGTGGGCCAAGGCCGGCGAGACCGAGGTGGCGGACAGCGTGCGTCAGCGGTGGTATAAAATGATCGACACCTACACCGCATTCGATAACGTCTACTGTCTGGAAAAAGACGGCAAACGGTATCCGGTGGTGTCGCTGCTGGAGGAAAAAGCCCTCGTCACGGTGTTCGATACGGCCTTCGGCCGCACCGGAACGGCAGGGACGCAGGCGTTTTTGGAGGAGATCGCGCAGCGCTTCCGGGAAAAGGGCTTCGACGGCGTGGCGCTGCTGTCGCGCAGCCAAGTCGACGGCTTCCAGACCGACGAGATGCGCGCGCACTTCGAAAAGCTGGGGATGCTGCGCTATTCCTCCAGCTATACGCCGAACGACATCCCGTCGCGCGCGTTCCACGGCGCGATGACGTATGACGAGATGGTGGATGCCTTCTCGCCCGCGGCGGACCCGTTCGCCGTGCAGGCGATCGCCACGTCGATCGATACGCAGACCCCGCACGAATCGGGCTGGGTGTGCAAAGGCTCCACCCCGGCGGGCTTCGGCCGCTTTTTGCAAAAGGCGCTCGATCACCTGGATCAAAACCCGGATATGCCGCGCATCATCACCTGCTACAACGTGTCCGAATGGGCGGAGGGCGGTGCGGCGCTGCAGCCCACCGTCGGCAACGGCTTCGGTTATCTGGAAGCGGTGCGCGACGCCCTGATCCGATAAAACGGGAGGAAAAACGCCATGATCTCGCTCGACTACCCTTCGTCCCTGCGCTTTTCGCCGGAGAAGCTGGCCGCCGAGGAGCTGTGCGCGCTCGATTTCGGCATCGATAACACCGGCACGCTGGATAACACCGCCCTGATGCAGGCCCTGCACAGCACCGGCCGCCGGATCTATTATCCGAACGGCGTGTACCTTTTCAACGGCGATACGCTCGATCTGTCCGGCGGCGTGCGGTTCGAAACGCGCGAGGGCGTCACGGTCCGCAACCGCATCTCGCCGATGAACGTCATCGTGTTCGACGACTTCGGCAACCTGATCGGCCTGATGGAGAACCACCTGGAATATACGGAGCGCGACCTCGGGCGCACGTCGGGCAGCCTCGTGCCGCCGCCGCTGTCGCAGTCGAAGCGGAAAACGCGCGCCGACCTGATCGCGTACTGGTATAACGATTTCGGCCTGCAATGCCACAAAACGCTGCGCTATGGCTGGATCGGCTGGCATTACTGGACGTGGAACCACCACGATGCCGCCGTGTCCCCCGCCCTGCGCGAGCAGTTCGGCCGGCAGATGGACGGCTACGACCCCTCCCGTCACCCGCTGCTGGGGTTCTATCACGGGGACGACCCCACGGTGCTGGACTGGCAGTGCTATTGGCTGTACGAATACGGCGTCAACGCCGTGTCGCTGCTCGGCGGCGATCTTGCCCGGTGGGAGGACCCGCTGCACGGCAGCCATTTCGTCTATCAGCTGTTCCACCACGTCAAAAACTTCAAAAACCTCAAATACATCATGACCGGCCCCACCCCGTGGGTGAAGCCGGAGGACGCCCCCGCCGCCGCACGCGAGGTGGAGGACACCTGCCTGCGGCTGCTGGATAAGACCTATGCCGCGTTCCCCAACTACTACGCGTTCACCGAGGACGGCACGGACTTCCCGGTGATGTCGTTCCTCGGCGAGAACGCGCTGCTCAGCGTGTTTGATCCGGCCGGCGGAATCGAGGGCACGGTCACGTTCTATCTTCGGCTGGCGCAGGCGTTCCGGCAGCGCGGCTTCGGCGGGGTCACGGTGTTCGCCGTGTTCCCGGATCCCCGTTTCGACGCACCGGACGTGCGCCGCCGTCTGGCGGAGAACGGCGTGCGCCGCTACCTGTCCAATTACACGCCGTGGCACGTCGACCAAAGCCTGTTCAAGGAGGGCACGTACCGCGCCCTCGTCGACAGCTACGACCCGCCGGACGATCCGCACACGATCTTGGCCGTCGGCAACAGCGTCAACACCCACACTCCGCACGAATCGGCATGGCACTGCCCCGGCAACACGCCCGCACTGTTCGCCGAATACCTGCGCAAGGCGCTCGACCATCTCGACCGCTGCCCCGCTATGCGGCGCACGGTCACGTGCTACAACCTGTCCGAATGGGCGGAGGGCGGCCCCGGCCTGCAGCCGAACGTGTACGACCGCTTCGGCTATCTGGATGCGATCCGCAGCACGGTCGTGATCGATGAGAAGGAGGAAGGACGATGAAGATACGACGGCTCTTGGCGGTCTTGTCCGCCGCTCTGCTCGCCGCCGCACCGCTCGTGCCGGTCATCGGCACGGCGCAGGCGGACGGCCTGTCGGTCCCGCCCATGCCGGCGGGAAACACAGATCTGGCCGGTCAGCCGGAGGGCAACGACCCCGACAACATCGCGCACTGGGAGACCCCCGTGCGCATCGAGGCCCGCGCCCCCAAAACGTCGTACGTCGACTTCGGCAGCCTAAAAGGGATCGACGGCGGCGACACCTATGTGCTGAAGATGACCTTCCGGGTGACCGAGCAGGCGGGCGGCGTGTATTCCGGCCCGGAGCTGCTTCTGCGCACCGGCGCGGACGGCACGGAATACCGGGCGAAATTCCAAGCTAACTGCAGCTATCTCTTCCGCGGGGAGGAAAACTGCGCCGCCACGACACAGGCGGACGCGGTCTACGCCCTGAACGAGGAGTTCACCGTGGCCGCCGTCGTTTCCCCCGACCGCGCGGACATCTTCATGAACGGCAAACAGATCTTGGGCTATGTGGGCAAAGATGACGACGCTTACCGCGGCGGCTCCCCGGCCTTTCGGGTGTTCGGCGGCAGCGCCCGCGTGCTCGTTTCGGCCTGCTCGGCCTACGACACGGCCGACCGCAGCATCCCGAAGCGTCCGGCCGACAGCCCGGAGCTCGCGACCGGCGTGCACCCGGTCAAAGACGATCCCGGCCATTTCGCCACGTGGGAGGATCCCCTGCGCATCGTGCGCGACTGCGGGGATAACCGGCTCGTTTTCGACGGCTTCACCGGCCTGACGAACCGCGACAGCTACGTCCTGCGCGCCACGTTCCGGGTCACGCAGCTGTCGCAGTGGAGCGATCGGTGGTCGGGACCGGAGATCGTGCTGCGCGGTGACCGTGACGGCACGTATTATCAGATCACCTGTCAGGCAGACCAGACGTATTTTCAGCGTTTTTCGCCGGAGGGCGCGCAGGTGTGCCAAAACAGCGGCATCTTCTATCATTTGGATGAAGAGTTCACCGTGGCCGCCGTCGTTACCGCGCAGGGCGCGGAGATCTGGCTCAACGGCACGAAGGCGCTCACCTACGACGGCTCGGCCGACAGCGCGTGGCTGCGCGGCGCCCCGCGGTTCGAGATCGGCGGCCAGACCTCCATGCTCGCCTATAGCTTCTCCGCCTACGATCTGCGTCAGCGCAGCGACAGCGTGACGGTCATCCCCGCCGACGGCGGCACCGTCGCCGTCAGCGATCCGCTGGCCGCGGCCGGGGACACGGTCACGCTGACCGTACAGCCGGACGAGGGCAAGGCCCTGCGCATGGGCAGCCTTGTGGTGCTGGCGGGCGGCAAAAAGATCCGCCCGGAGCGTCTGGGCCGGCGCACCGACCGGCAGGACGGCGTGTACACCTTCACCATGCCCGACACCGGCACGGCGCAGATCGCGGCCGCGTTCGTCGATGCCGGCACGGCCGACTTTGCCTCGCTCGGCGCTCAGTATCACACCGCCGACGGTAAGACCGACGGCCTGCGCTTCGGCTTCGCGCTTGCCTACGATACCGCGTCCGGCACCCTGACCCATCAGGGCAATACCTACACCGTGCGCGAATACGGCGCACTGATGACCACACGCGCCGCGCTCGATAGCGTGCGCGGCGAAGCACCGGAGGGCGACTGCCTGACCGTGGACGCCGCGTGGGGCGAGCGAGCAGACGAGCGCAAACAGATCCCGGCCGCCGCCGTGCTGGACATCAGCGGCAGCTATGCGGAATACGCCTGCGCCGTCGACAGCCTCGACCCGGCAAAGGACGACGTCATCTATTCCGCCCGCGGCTATGCCGTGCTGGCCGACGGGGAGGGCGGCACCGTGACCCTGTACGCCCCGATCAAGAACTTCTCGCTGCGCGGCATCAAAAAGGCGGAGGGCTTTTCGCTCAGCGTGCCGTCGTCCGCCATGCTCGGCCTGCCGCAGGGCGTGACCGATGCCTCCCGCTGCCACGACGGCAGCCGCGCCCGGCTGTCAAGGGTGATGCAAAAGGCGCGCAGCGGCCAAAAGATCACGATCGCGTTTATCGGCGGCTCGATCACCGACGGCACGAACGTCAACGTCGAAAACAGCTATGCCCGGCTGGTGCGCAATTGGTGGCTGACCGCCTTCCCAAATACCGCGGTCGAATACGTCAACGCCGGGATCGGCCAGACCGGCTCGTTCTTCGGTGTCGGGCGCGTCGATGAGGACGTGCTGTCGCACGATCCGGACTTCGTCGTGGTGGAATACGCGGTCAACGACGGCACAGACCAAGAAACGAAGGAGGCTTACGAAAGCCTGCTGCGCAAGATCCTTGGCGCCGGAAGCGCTCCGGCGGTGCTGGTGCTGCACATGGGCCGCCCCGGCGGCAGCGCCCAGCAGATGCATGAGGCCGTGGCGACACACTACGATCTGCCGCAGGTCAGCTACCGCGACGCGGTGCTGCGCGGCATCGCGGACGACGTGTTCGCTTGGAAAGACCTCACCGACGACACCGTCCACCCGAACGTGTACGGCTACGCCGTGTGCGCCGCGCTGGTCAACGGCTATCTGCAGGACGTGTATGCGCAGATGGATGCGCTGTCCGGCCCGGATGCCCCGCTGCCGGCGCCGCTGACCGGCGACATATACCGCGATATCGTCCGTCTGGGCAGCGCGAAGTTCACACCGGACGCGGCGGGCGATTTCACCGCGACGGCGGACGCGACCTACTTCCTCAAGGACGGCTGGCGCTGCTCGACGCCCGGCGGTGCTCCGTTCACCTTCACCGTCAAGGCGCGCCGCATCGTCATCGCCTACCGGCGCGATATGTCCATCCCGCGCAGCACGGCGGACGTGTTCGTCAACGATCGGCTCGTCACCTCGCTCGACGGCCGCTTCACCGGCTGGGACGGCCAGATCGTCCACACCGCCACCGTCGCAGACAGCGCCGAGGCGCAGACCTTCACCGTACAGATCGGCCAACAGGCCGGCTCGACCGGCGAGTTCGTCATCGCCGCGATCTATGTCGCCTATTGACCGTTGCCCTTTCGGCATCAAAAAATCAAAGGAGTGATCTGTGTTGAAAAAGCGTACCCTAAGCCTGTTGCTCGCCCTTTCCGTCATGCTTTCCCTGTTCGCCTTCGGCGGGATGATCCCGTCCGCCGCAGCGACGATCCCGGATAAGCCCGCCGGCCGGCCGGAGCTGGCCACCGAGCCGACCGGAACGGATGCCGGCACCATCGCCCATTGGGAATACCCCGTGCGCATAGAACCAAGCGCCGGACAGGACGACTACGTTTCCTTCGGCGGCTTCACCGGACTGACGGGCACCGACACCTACGTCCTCAAGGCGACGCTCAAGGTCACCGCGCAGGCGGGCGGCGTCTGGTCCGGCCCGGAGCTGGTGTTCCGCACCGGCGCGGACGGCACGGCATACCGCGCGATGTTCCAAGGCAACTGCACGTATCTGTTCCGCGGCGATCAGAACTTCTCGGCCACGACGAACGCCGGCGAGTTCTATACCGTGGATAAAGCATTCACCGTGGCCGCCGTCGTCACGCCGCAGCGCACGGACATCTTCATGGACGGCAAATGTATCC
>JAJXDX010000069.1:7023-8153 GCA_021640185.1 Oscillospiraceae bacterium
AATGTATCCTGTCCTATGCCGGCACGGATGACGAAAACTACAAAGCCGGCACGCCTGCGTTCAAGATCTACGGCGGCAAGGCCCGCGTGCTGATCTCGGACTATTCCGCCTACAACGCGGTCAAAGAAAAGTATGTGCCCAAGATCCCTGACGGGATCACGGATCTCGCCACCGGCATCCGCGCCAACGACGGCGGCAACTACTTTGCCGTTTGGACGGATCCGGTCACGATGAACGCCTACAGCGGCCGGGATCTCTATGTCGACTACGCCGGCTTCGTCGGTGTCGACAGCGCCGACACCTATCACCTCGTGTTCCCGCTGCGCGTCACCGCGCAGGCAGCCGGTGTCTGGTCCGGTCCGGAGATCGCGTTTCGCACCGATAAAGACGGCGAGCCGTACCGTCTGGTGCTGCAGGGCAACTGCAGCTATCTGTTCCGCCCCGGCTCGACCAGTCCCGTCGCGTCCGCCGCGGCGGCCGGACAGTTCTATACTCTGGATGAGGACTTCACCGTCGAGCTGACCGTGTCTCCCACCGGCGTGGAGGTGCTGCTCGACGGGCAGCGCATCCTCGGCTACGATCCCAAGCAGGCAAACGATACGTCCTACGAAAAAGGCGAGCCGTGCGTGCGGATCTATTCCGGCAGCGCCACGTTCCTGCTCGGCAAAGCGACCGTCTGGAACACGCCGCACAGCCATACGGCCGGCGAATGGGAAACGGTCACCGAACCGACGGCCACCGCCACCGGCGAAAAGGTCCGCCGCTGCACGCTGTGCGGCCGAGTCGTCGACCGCGAAACGCTCGATAAGCTCCCGCACGACCACATCGCCGGCGACTGGGTCACCGTCACCGAGCCCACCGCCACCGCCACCGGCGAAAAGGTGCGCCGCTGCACGGTCTGCAGCGAGATCATGGACCGCGAAACGATCGACAAGCTGACGCACGAACACATCGCCGGCGACTGGGTCACCGTCACCGAGCCGACGACCACCGCCACCGGCGAGAGGGTGCGGCGCTGCACGATCTGCGACGAGATCGTCGACCGCGAAACGCTCGATAAGCTCCCGCACGACCACATCCCACGCGACAGGTCCACCGTTACCGAGCCGACTGTCGCCGCCCCCGGCGAA
>JAJXDX010000070.1:0-3396 GCA_021640185.1 Oscillospiraceae bacterium
TATGGCCAAGGGCTTTGACGATGTATGGGCGTATTTCGGCCGAGCATGGAATGCCGAGCATATAATGCCGAGCATATAATGCTCTGCAAAACACGTGTGTTCCCTTGTCTGTCGATGGTAACGATCAGGGAGGGTGAAAAACATGAAACAGCAGCCGGACCCGCGCGATATCATCGGCGATGATCCCGCCGTACCGCGTGCGCCGCGCGTTCTGCCGGGTGTGACGCCCGGCGTCATGCCCGGTATCATGCCGGGGTTGCCCGGCACACAGCCGGGGGTCGCGCCCGGTATCGTGCCGCTCGTCGTGGCCGACGTCCTTGCGCAGCAGGGGCGCGGTGCGATCAGCTCCGATACGCAGGGCAGCTACACCGGATCCCCCGCCGCCGGCGACCGCCCGGAGCAGGACGCCGACGATCTGTAGTCGATCGGGTACTGTACAGGGCGGAAGTTCGTGGACGCGCCTTGGTGGGCACAGGGCGTTAGGGCAGCATACCGAGAGCATGATCAGACCCAAAACAGCGCCGGACGCGGCGGGCAGTGCCCGCAGCAAAATCGATTGGAGGCGGCGCAATGCGTCAGCCCGCCGGACGCGCCTTGGTGGGAGCAGAACGTCAGAACGGCCCACCAAGAGCCGGAGCGGCTGCTCCGGCCCACCGCAAGAAAGAGCACACTTTAGCCACGGGCCGCCGATCCGTTTGGATCGGCGGCCTGTCACATTGTTCACTTAACAAAATAGCCAGAGTTATTTTGTGCGGGCCGGAAAACGTTATCGGCATTTCCTCTGGCGACCGTAGGGGCGGAGTGCTATAATGAAGGCGCTGGGTCGGGATCTTGCCGAACACGCGGCAGGCCGACGGCGGAATATCCTAAGGAGGTAAATCATCATGGCAAACACCAAACGCGCACTGCTGACCAGTGTGCTGGCGATCGTGGCGTGCGTCGCGATGCTGATCGGTTCCACCTTTGCGTGGTTCACCGACACCGCCAGCACCGGGGTCAACAAGATCCAAGCGGGTACGCTGAAGGTCGATATCGTCGACGAGCAGGGCGCTTCCATTCAGAAAACGGGCCTGCAGTTCGTCAGCGCCGACAATGTGACGAAGGGCGAGGATATCCTGTGGGAGCCGAACGCGACTTACAAAACGACGGGCTTCCAGATCAAGAACAACGGCACGCTGGCGCTGAAATACCGGTTCGCTCTGACCGGCCTTACCGGCAGCGCCGACCTGCTCAAGGTAATCAAGTTCTCCGTCGTGGATAAAGACGGCAAGACGGTCGATATGGATACGTTCGAGGGCCATCTCGATACCGCCGGGGCGGTCAGCGATGTCCTCTACATCCAAGGGCATATGGACGCGGCTGCCGGCAACGAATATCAGGGCAAGGAACTGACCGGCATCACCATCACCGTTTACGCCACGCAGTACACGTACGAGAGCGACAGCTTTAATAACCAGTATGACAAGGACGCGAAGTACACCGAAGTGATCGCTGCGGGCAAGACATTTACCGGCAAGGCTACGCTTTCCACCGGCATCACGGCGACTGATCCGAACGCCATCGCTGTCAAAGCGATCGGTGCGGATGCCGATGTCACGATCCTCGACGGCACGTTCGACGGCGGCAAAAACGGCAACAATATCGCGGTCGCTGCGGCGAACGGCGCCAAGGTCACCATCAAGGGCGGTACGTTCACCGTTGGCGGCGATGCCGACGGCTACGGAAATTCTGTGATCTATTCTCAGGGCGGCGATATCCTGATCGAGGGCGGTTTCTTCTATACGAACTATTCCTACCGCGGCTACTATTATGTTCTTAACCAGAGCAACGGGAACCCCGGTAAGATCACGGTCAAGGGTGGCACGTTCGTCAACTACGATCCGTCTAAGGGCGACGATAACCTTGGCGGCAACTTTGTCCCCGACGGCTACACCGTCGTGACCGAGAAAAAGGCCAACGGCGACACGTGGTACACCGTCGTCAGCAAGTCCGATGCCGACGGCCTGAAGGACGTTCTGGCCAAGGGCGGCGAGCTGACCGTTTCGGATGAGATCCGGATCGACAAGGTCGAGGACACCGCGGATGCTCGTGTGATCATCGCAAAGCCCACGACGCTTGACCTCAATGCCAAGATCGTCACCCCCGATAACATGGGCAACAACGATAGTAACTTCTGCGCGCTGATCGTGGATGCGGACACCACCATCAATGCGGGCGAAAACGGCGGTATCGATACCGGCAAAAACGGCGGCTACGGCATCAACGTGCGCAAGGGCGCGACGCTGACGATCAATGGCGGCAGCTATTACGGCGGCGGCACGGCCGTGCAGGTGCAGAAGGGCACGCTGATCATCAATGGCGGCACGTTCGCGTGCGAGCCGTTTGGCGAGCCTTACGGCTACAACTTCCTGCTCAACTGCATCGATTCGGCATACAAGGACGGTTCGGCCAAGATCATCGTCAAGGGCGGCACGTTCATCAACTTCGATCCGTCCGACAGCGCCAGCGAGAACCCGCACGGCAACTTCGTGGCCGGCGGCTACAAGGTCGTGTCTGAGGCTCACGGCACGGATACGTGGTACACCGTCGTTGCGGAATAAACCACCCCATCCTCTCGTTGTTTTGAACGAATAGCAAAAAGGGCACGAGCGAAACGCTCGTGCCCTTTTCTGCTCTTTTCGCACCTGCTAAGGCGCGTCCGGCGCTCTTCCGTCCTGCACTGTCTGTGATCGGCGTATCCGCGGGCCTTGCCCGCCCCGCGGCGTGCTGCCCTTCCGCTCCGCGCCCGCTAAGGTGCGTCCGGCGCACTACCTCTCTGCGCCGCCCCCGATCGACTTCAATTACCGATGAATTCGCGGATCAGCGCGTCGGCGGGGACCAAAGCCGGATCGACCGGCGCGACGGCCGATAGAAAGTCGACCGGCATATCGACCTCCGCGCTCCCGCCCGGCAGGGCGGATAGTTCGTCCAGCAGTTCATGCCGGTATACGCCCAGCTCGTAGGGGAAGAACGTGTCCACGGCATAGGCGGCGCGCGGCTTGTGCGGCAGGATATACCGCTCCTCGCCGCGCCGGACGCTGGGCAGCATCCGCAGCGTTTCCTGTGCCGGCCGGCCGCGGAACCGCTCGTCGCGCGCGATCCGCCGCAGTAGGCGGATCAGCGCCGGGTGCAGCGTTTTGCCGTTTTGCTCCACGCGCGTGCGCACGCTGACATAGATCCGCGCCGTGCAGTCGTCCGGCAGCGCGATCACCTCGGCGTTGAGGGCGTGGATGCCCTCCAAGATCACCAGCTCGCCCGGCCTGCGCGTCAGCACCCAGCCGGACGGCGTGCGCGTGTTGGCGGTGAAATCGAAATGCGGGATCTCGGTCGGCCGCCCGGCCAAGATGCCCTCCAGCT
>JAJXDX010000070.1:3406-8141 GCA_021640185.1 Oscillospiraceae bacterium
CTGCTGCGTCAGCAGCGGGACGTCCAGCCGCGCCGGAGATTCCAGATCGAACTTTTCCTCTGCCGCCAGCGCCAGCTGCTCGGCGCTCAGCGGCCGGAAATAGTCGTCCATCGACAGCGTGTGCGTTTCCACGCCGCTGTCGTCCAGCTTTTTTTCCAGCTTGCGCGCCGTCGTCGTTTTGCCGGAGCCGGATGGGCCGGACAGCAGCACGATCGGCCGCTTTTCGCGGTTTTTGCGGATGTCGTCGGCGATGGCGGTCAGGCGCTCGTCGAACGCCGCGTCCGCCTGTCGGATCACCGCCTCGGGATCGGCGCAAAGCGCCGCGTCGACCGCAGCCTGCGCCAGATGCGGCTGTTTCGTTTCCATGTCGGTCACTCCTTCCCGCGGCGCTCCCACTTGTCGCAAAGCGCCGCGATCTGATCGGTAAAGGCGGACAGATCCTTGTTCGATCCGCCGCGGTTCTGCTCGATGATCTGCAGCAGCCGCCGGCCGGCCGTCTGCAGCCGCCGGAACAGCCCGTCGGAACGGCTGCGGCCGTCGTCGGTGTGCACGCGGCGCGCCGCCAGCCGCTCGCGGCTGCCGGGGGCCAGTTCCTCGCCGCCCGGCAGTGCATACACCGCGCCGGGATACGGCGCGGCGGTCGGCACGCCCAGCCGCTCGGTCACGGCGGCGGCAAAGGTGTCGCACACCGTGTCGCTGCCGTGATCGACGAACACGCGCCGCGGCTTTTCCGGCAGCGCCGAAAGCCACGAAAGCAGCATATCCCGGTCGGCGTGGCCGCTGATGCCCTCCAGCGTTTCGATGTGCGCGCGCACCATGATCTCCTCGCCGAACAGGCGCACGCTCTGTGCGCCCTCCACGATCTTGCGGCCCACCGTGCCCTCCGACTGATAGCCGACGAACAGCACCGTGCATTCCGGCCGCCATAGGTTGTGCTTGAGGTGGTGGCGGATGCGCCCCGCCTCGCACATCCCGGAGGCGGACAGGATCACCTTGGGCGTTTTGTCGAAGTTGATCTGACGGGATTCGTCGCTCGTCACTGCCAGATGCAGATCCGGGAAGGTGATCGGATCCTCGCCGCGCGCCAGCAGGGCCAGCGTTTCATCGTCGTAGTAGGGGCGCATCTCGTCGCTGCCGGAGTAGATGTTCGTCGCCTCGACGGCCAGCGGGCTGTCCACCCACACCGGGAACCGGTCGTGCCCGCGCAGACGGCCCTCGGCCTTGATCTGCCGCAGCAGATACAGCATCTCCTGCGTCCGCCCGACGGCAAAGCACGGGATCACCACGTTGCCGCCGCGGTCGAACGTGTCCTGCAGCACCCGCGTCAGGTGCGCGGCATAGTCCGGGCGCGCGCCGTGCAGCCGGTCGCCGTAGGTCGATTCGATGATCACCGTGTCGGCCGCGGGCGGCGTCTGCGGATCGCGGATCAGCGGCCGGTGCACGTTGCCAAGATCGCCGGAAAACAGCAGCCGCTCCGTTTCGCCGTTTTCCGTCACCGTGACGTTGATGCTGGCCGAGCCCAGCAGATGTCCCGCATCGGTAAAGCGGATCTGCACGCCGTCGAACAGGTCGATGTCCGTGCCGTAGCCGCACGGGATGAACTGCCGGACCGTGCGCTGCGCGTCCTCGGCCGTGTACAGCGGGACGTATTCGTCGCCGCTGCCGCGCTTTGCCTTGCGGTTGCGCCATTCCGCCTCGAACTCTTGGATGTGCGCGCTGTCCAGCAGCATGATCCGGCACAGCGCCGCCGTCGCGCCCGTGGCATAGATCTTGCCGGCGTAGCCGTTCTTCACCAGCTCCGGCAGACGGCCGGAATGGTCGATGTGTGCGTGCGTCAGCAGCACGGCGTCCAGTTCGCCGGGCGCGACGGGCAGCGGCGCGTTTTGATAGATGTCCAGCCCCTGCTCCATGCCGCAGTCGATCAGGATGCGGCGCCCCGCCGCCTCCAGCAGCATACACGAGCCGGTGACTTCGTGCGCCGCCCCAAGGAAGGTCAGTTTCATCGGTATTTCGCCCCTTTCACTGTCGATGATACCACGCTTTGGCAAAAAGTGCATGAACAGACTGTAAAGATCCAATATAAAATGATACGATCTGGTCACAGATCGGTCATATTTTCGGGTTATGCTATAGGATGAAAAGGAGGGGGAAGCGATGGCGGAGCAAAAAAAGACGATCCTGATCGCGGATGACGAGGTGCGGATGCGCCGTATTTTGTGCGATTATCTCAGCATCAAGGGCTACGACGTGGTCGAGGCCGCCGACGGTGTCGAGGCGATGGAGCAGCTGGAGCGGCACAAGATCGACCTTGCGATCTTGGACGTGATGATGCCGCGCATGGACGGACTGGAGGTCTGCCGCCGGATCCGCGCGCACGGCAGCCTGCCGGTGATCATGCTGACGGCGCGCGACGGCGAGGAGGACGAGCTGGACGGCTTCTCCGTCGGCGCGGACGAATACATCGCCAAGCCCTTCAGCTTAAAGATCCTGACCGCGCGGGTGGAGGCGGTGCTGCGCCGCGGGCAGCCCGGCGCACCGGCCGTGCCGGACGCGCAGACCGAGGGATTGACCGTGGATGCCGCCGGGCGCACGGTGCGCGTCGACGGGCAGCCGGTGGAGCTGACGTATACCGAATACGAATTGCTGACGTATCTGATGAAAAACCGCGGCATCGCGCTGTCGCGCGACCGGATCTTGGAATGCGTGTGGCGCTTCGATTATGACGGCGACGCCCGCACGGTGGATACGCACATCAAAAAGCTGCGCAGCAAGCTGGGCGCGCGCGGCAGCTATATCCGCACGATCCGCGGCATCGGCTACAAATTCGATCCCACGCCGGAGGATCAGGCGTGAGGCGGGGGAAGAAGCCTGCCATCGGCGCACATTCGCTGGTGTGGAAGCTGTTCGGCTGGACGGCGGGCTGCATCGCGGCGGTGCTGCTGGCGGTGCTGCTGTTCGATACCTTCGCGCTCAAAAGCTATTATGTCCGCGAAAAGCAAAAACAGGTGGAGCAGGCATTCGCGTCCGTCAATGCGGCATGTAACGATCTTGACGCTCTGCAGAGCCGTCTGGATGAGCTGCAGGACCGCGGCGCGGTGTCCACCGTGCTGTGGTCCGGCGGCCGCGTGCTGTACGGCACGATCAATTTCGAGCGGTTCCGGATGCTGGGGCAGCTGGCCTATCCGCCGGGCGAGTACGATATGACCGTCACCCGCGATGACAGCTTCATGGGCGAAGTGCACGACGGGCAGGCGATCTTGCTGGTCGGCACACTGGATAACGGCTGGCATATCTATCAGCGTGCGTCCGTGGCCGCGATCGAGGAGAGCGTGGCGCTGCAGAACCGCTTTTTGCTGACCGTCGGCTCCGGCGCGCTGGTGCTGGGGCTGCTGATGGTGCTGTGGGTCGCCCGGCGTTATGTGCGCCCGATCCGGGAACTGGGGGACGTGGCCGACCGCGTGGCGCGGCTGGAGCTGTCCGCCCGGTGCGGCAGCACCCGGCGCGACGAATTGGGCGAACTGGGGCGCAGCGTCGACGCGATGGCCGAGGCGCTGGAGCGCGCCGTGGGCGAGCTGCAAAGCGCCAACCGGCAGCTGGAGGAGGACATCCGCCAAAAGGACCGGCAGGATGCCGCGCGGCGGGCGTTCATCGCCAACGTATCGCACGAGCTCAAAACGCCGATCGCGCTGATCGGCAGCTATGCCGAGGCGCTGCGCGAGAACGTGGCGGCCGGCGGCGAGGTGCGGGGCGAATACTGCGCCGTGATCGAGGACGAGGTGCACCGCATCGGCCAGATGCTGCGCCGGATGACCATGCTGATGCAGCTGGAGGACGGCAGCGACCGGCTGGAGCCGGAGCGCTTCGACATCACGGAGCTGGCGACCAACCTGTGCACGCGGCTGCGGCCGTCGTTTTCGGCGCGGTCGATCGCGCTGGCCGCGCCGGAAAACGGCAGCGTGTACGTCGTGGGCGACCCGTATCTGATCGAGAACGTGCTGGAGAATTACCTCTCCAACGCGCTGCACCACACGCCGGACGGCGGCCGCGCCGCGGTAAAGATCGTCCCGCTGTGGGAAAACGGCCGCCCCGCACGTGTGCGGATCGCGGTCGAGAACACCGGCAGCCATATCCCGCCCGACGAGCTGCCCCGGATCTGGGAAAGCTTTTACAAAGTCGACAAGGCGCGCACGCGCGCCTACGGCGGCAGCGGGATCGGCCTGTCGGTCGTCGCCGCGATCATGAACGCGCACGGGATGCCCTATGGGGTCGAGAACACGGCGGACGGCGTGCGCTTCACGATCGAGCTTTCGGCCGGCGATGTCCCCTCTTGCATAGAGCCGCCGGATACGCTATAATATAACGGAAAACGGATAGGATGAAGGAGGATACGCTATGGGTACCGATCGGGCGCAAAAGGTGGCGGTGCTCGGCGCAGGCACATGGGGCATCGCGCTGGCACGGCTGCTGTGTCTGTCCGGCAAGCAGGTGACGGTCTGGTCCGCCTTGCCGCAGGAGCTGGAAACGCTCGCGCACACCGGTGTGCATCCCAAGCTGCCGGGCGTGGAGCTGCCGCCGCAGCTGCACTACACCGGTTCGCTTTCGGAAGCGTGCGCCGGGCAGGATATGCTGGTGTTCGCCGTGCCGTCGGTGTTCGTGCGGCCAACGGCGCGCGCGGCGCGGCCGTTCGTCCCGCACGGGATGATCGTGGTCGATGACGCCAAGGGCATCGAGAACG
>JAJXDX010000071.1 GCA_021640185.1 Oscillospiraceae bacterium
ACCACGCGGTATCGCTTGCGGCATCGCCAAAATTCGTCGTACCCGCCCCCGACGACGGCGCGGATGCCGACCGTATTCGGCTGTATCATCCGTTATCCTCCTTCGGCATATCGTCCACGATCTGCACCGGCTCGTCGGCTGTCCCGGTCTGTCGGCCGTCCAGCATCCCGAGGTGTTTCATCAGCAGCTCCGTTGCGCGGATCGCGCCCTTGCTGTCGAATTTGTACTCGCCGCTCTCCACGTAGGCGTGCTTTTCGCTGTCCCAGATCATGACCGGTTCCGGCCGCCGGCACTGCTCCAAGATCTGCACCAGCTCGCCGACCACCCGATCGCTCGTCAGGCACAGCCGGGCGCGCTGCTCCCGCTGCAGCTCGGCCACATAGTCCAGCACCTCCTGCCGTTTGAGCAGGCGGCACGCCGCCTTTGCGGCAGAGCCTTCGGCGTATCCGGCGCGCTTTGCGGCACGCGTGCCGTTATAGTCCACGACGTATTCCTCGCAGAACCGCTTTTCCCGTGCATTGAGCTCTGCACGCATACCACCACCTCTCTGTCGCATAAAAGGAGAGGACCCGGCACCTCTCGGCGCCAGATCCTCACACTATCATTTTAGCACACTTGAAGCGGACATTGGGGGACATCTTTGCAAAACGGGCAAAAAACCGGAGAAGGCGGCCGCCGCTCTAAGGAATTGACCGCCCGCGCAGGCGGCAGCCTTCCCATTTATGCCCTCGTCATGCTCTGCAGGCGGCGGATGCCGAACTCGTGGATGCGGCGCACCTGCCGGCTGCTGTACCCGATCTGCTGCCCGATCTGCTCGAAGGTCAGGCCCTCGATGTAATGCATCCGCAGCACGATCTGGTCAAGCTCCGGCAGGCGGCACAATGCGTCCTCGATCGCCAGCAGCTCGGCCGCCGCTGCGGCATCCTTTGCCCGATAGCGGGCAAGCAGGCTCTGTCGGCGGCGCACGGCCTCCTGCACCGGCCCGCTCCGGCGCGATCCCTTCGTCGGGCGGCCGCCGTTTTTGTCGGACAGCCGCGCCAGCGCTTCCTCCTGCTCCCGCATCATCCGTTGGGTCTGCCGCCGCGCCTGCATTAGTACGCGATAGTTTTTCAGCCTTCTCTGTTCCATCCCCGCTCCGCCTCCCTGTGTGTCAGTCGGCCGCCTGTGTGCTGCGCAGCACGTCCAGCAGCTCCGTCAGGTCATCGATGTAGTCCTTGCTTGGGCATTTCGCCATCGGCATGATGACGGCCTGCAGCCGGAAGCCGTCCTTCGCCGCGATGTACAGGCCGCCGTCGGCCGTCAGCCGTTCGTAGCAGTTCATTTCGGCGCTCTTTCCCACCACGTCGAGATAGCGCTTTTTGATGAACGTCGTGCCGCGCTGCGTGCGGAAGCTCGTCAGGCTCTCGCCGGTCGGCTGCAGCTGCACCCGCTCCGGAAAAACGGCGTTCTCCGCTTTGTCGATGTCCTCGAAGCACATCTTGGGCGGCAGGGCCTCCTCCGTGACGATCAGCACCTTGTCGTCGATGTCGTAGGCGCGGCGCAGAGCGAATTCGTCGAACCTCGGCATCCCGTCCATCGGGTACGCCGCCGCACCGTCCGAGATCCACTGCACCGGCTCCACGTCGAACAGCGTGATCGTTTTCGATCTGGCCAGCATCTCCACGATCTTTTTGTACTTCAGCATTCACTCCACCTCCACGTAGTTTTTCCCGAACCGGCTGCGGAACTCGTCCACCGTCCAGCCGTAGGCGTCCATCGCGGCCCGCTGTGCCCGCTCCTTGACGGCCGCGCCGCCCGTGCTGTGTACCGCATCGCCGCCGGTGCGGTGGCAGCTCTCACACAGATGCACCCACAGGCCGTATGCCTTCGATTTTGCCCGGTATGCGCCGCCGAACACCTCGTGGCGCTCGATATACCGGTTCTTGCCGCACAGCAGGCAGCGGTATTCCCCGTGTCCCGGAACGATGCTCGGGGCGTAGCCGTTGCGGTCCAGCCGCACACCGTATTCGTTTTTCATGGTTCGCTCCTTTCTGCCATCATCTTCATCACCTTCAGCGCGTCGGCCTGCATGATGTGATCGTTGATGATCGCCCGCTCCTTGTTCGTGATCCGGAATTGCTCTTCGCACAGGGCGATGATGTTCCGGATGCAGATCTCTACGTTGTCGGCTTGGATGTCCATGCCATAGACGGAGGATATCGCCGCCGTATAGTCTTTTCGGCACCGGCACTTGGCGAACTTGCGCCGAAGGATCTCCAGCAGGAAAACGCCCTCTCCGCAGCACGGCTCCAAAAACGTCTTTTCCGGCATAAAAACGTCCGGCGGCAACAGGTCGAGCATATCGCGCACGGTTTCCGGCTTGGTGAACACCTCGCCGAAGTCACGCACACGGTCCTTGCTTTTGACCTGATGCCCGGTCCTCATATCTGTCGCATCCATATTCGGCAGCCCACCTTTCCAGATACTCCTGTCTGTGTTCGATGCAGTATCGATATGCCGCTCGTGCCTTTTCGGTGTTGACCGAAGGATAGCGGATATCTCGCGGGCCTTGCGCTTTTCGTCCCTTCCACGCTGCTTCCAGCATGATATCGTAGTGCCGTTGGCATACTTTTTTGCCCGGTATGATCGGCGCCACGCCGCAGATCGCGCACAAGCCGTTCGCCACGTATTCCGATTTCGGTATCGAATGTTTCGGCAGCCAAACGCGCTTATTCTTTTCGCGTATGATCGGTTCGTGACCGTTGATCTTGACGAAGCAGTCGAAGCAGGTGGGACGCCCGATCAGCGTTCTGGCGTCCTGCTGTTTACATTCGATGCAGCGATGATGCTCCTTGAGCCACTTACGCTTTTCTGCCATGTACTCTCTGCCATACTTGCGTCTGTCCTCGATGTTCTTCCAACCCACGGTCTATCCTCCTTCTTCGCGATGCACACCGTATTCGTTTTTCATGTTTCGTCCTCCTTTTCGATGCTCATGATACAGTAGCCGTCCTTGCAGAACTGCGCGTCTTTTAACAGCGACAGCACGCGCACCGTCTGTTCCCGGCCGGTGTATCCCGCTCCGTCCGCTGTCAGTTCGCGCAGCCGCAGCCGGTCGCCGACCGTGTACGGCCGGTCGTACCGCCGCACCTCGAAACGCTTTTTCCCTGTGCGGATCTCCTCGAAGTACGCGTCGCGGATCTTCAAGACGTGGGTCATGCTGAAACCTCCTGTTCCGTCTGTCCCATCGCGGTGACGAGCTTTTGCAGCGCACCGTGCAGCTTGTCGGCCGTTTCCGTTTCGCCCTGCTGCCGCAGCTCGCGCAGGATGCCCAGCAGCTCCCGGTGCTCCTGCTGCAGCAGCGCGAAATGCACCGAGAATTTCTGCACCGCACCGTTGCCCGCGTTGGCGGCCCGTTTTTCCGCTGCGGCGGCCTTTTGCTCCAGCGCATCGAGCTGTGCCTTGTATGCCGCTTCCGCCTCGGCCCGGACCCGTTCGGCGATCTCGTCCTTTTCCGCTGCGGCCTGCTCGGCGGTCTTTTGTGCCTCGGCGACCTGCTGCTGCAGGCCCTCTGTTTCGGCGGCGAGCTTTTTCTCGGCCTCGGCGGCGAGCTTTTCTTTCAGCTTTTTGCTCTCCTCGGCCACGGCCTTTTTCACCCGCTCGGTCACATCGGCCGCGGCCGCAGCGGCGGTCTGCGCCGCCTGCTGCTCGGCAGCCGCCAGCTGCTCTGCCAGACGTCTGGCATTTTCGGCGTTCTCGGCCGCGGTCTGCTCGGCGGCGGCCAGCTTGTCCTCGGCCGCCTTGCGGGCGCGGATCTCCTCTTGGATATCCCGCACGCTCGTTTCGGTCATGTCGTGGCTCTCAACATATTCCTGCCGCTCCTCCCGCGGCAGGCCGAGCAGCGCCACCGCCTGACTGGGCGTCAGGTCGCCGAAGATTTCCATCCGGTTCTCCTCGAAGAACCCGACCTGCGCCTGTTCGCCGTACTCCTCACACAGCCGCATCAGGTTGTTCGCCGTCGACTGGCTGTAAGCGCAGTTCTCCTCCAGCCATTCGCCCCACCGGCCGAAGGGGACCAGTGCCTTTGCCTCGGTCAGCAAACGGCCGATCTCGATCGCCGCCGACAGGCAGTTGCGCGCCAC
Source organism: Oscillospiraceae bacterium (assembly GCA_021640185.1). Taxonomy (GTDB): domain Bacteria; phylum Bacillota; class Clostridia; order Oscillospirales; family Acutalibacteraceae; genus UBA5905. The sequence continues at coordinate 4,122 of JAJXDX010000071.1, forward strand.
CTGCCGCTTGACCGCGTTGATCTCCGCCGCGATGACCGTTTCGTTCCTCATGACGATGACGTCGTTGTTCATGCTACGTTCTCCTTTCGGGTCTGTGCTTTCTCTTTTCGTTTCTTCTCGGCCGCGATCCGACGCTGCTCGGCCGTCCAGCGGGGCAGCAGGATCTCCCGCTCCCAACGGTCGCAGAAATCGCGCACCCTTTTCGGGATGCGGTGCCCATATTGCTTGTGCGCACCGTGGCGCTCGTTGCCGTAGCCGTGCAGCTGGACCTCGGTCGGCCTTTTCCCGGTCATGCGGATGTCCAGTGTGTAATAGCTGCGCTCCGGCCGGCGGGCGTGCCGGACGAAGAAGATGACATCGCGCCCGCTCACGTGTGCCGCGCCGTATCCGCCTACGCAGTGGCGCAGCGTCCGGCCCTCGTCGATCAGCTCGCCGTTGTCGCGGGGCAGGATCACGCACAGGTCGCCGTCGCTCCACTCCAGATAGCCGTACTTCTCCGCGATGCGGGCAAAGCCCTCGGCATATTCCGCCCGCTCCCTTTCCGTTTTCGTGGCCTGCCGCATGGCGGTATAGCGGTCATGCGCGGCAGACAGGTCGCGCGGGAAGCGCACCTCGTCGGTGTACGGCATACCAAGCGCGTCGGCGGCGCGCCACAGGTCCTGCAGCATGGTCAGGTTCGTTCGCAGCTCTCCGGTCTGCTTTTGCAGGTAGCGCAGCAGCCGCTCCGGCGGCAGATGCTTTTCCGCTGCCCAGCGGATTCCCCATTTGCCCAGCACCCGGAGCTGCCCGACAAGCGTACCGAGCGCCGTGTCCGGATGATCGGCCCGGTAGTCCGACAGCACCTCCATGTCCTGCGCCGACAGGTGCATCCGGCCAAGCGGGCCGACCTCGTTTTTCGGCACACCGAGCATCCGGCCGGGCTTCGCCTCCTTCATGTTGGCCCACAGGATCTTCGGCACGCCGATCTGCGCGGCCGCCGCGCCGCTTGCCAGGCGAAGGGCTACGCTCTCATCCACGTGGTCGCGCACCGTGTATGCCCACCCGCCGCGCACGAGGTTCTCGACGTGCGGCTGCATCCGCCACAGGCGCAGGTAGGTCACGGGATGTTTGCCGCCGGCATCCAGATAGGCGGCAAGGCCGGTCTTTTCGGCCGTCGTCCCGTCCAGCGACCGGCCGGGCTGCCATACCGTCAGGCCGCCGACCTTGGTGCTGCTGTTCGCCATGGTATCGAAATACCGCAGCGCCATCGGCTCGATCGTCGTCTTTGTCCGCTGCCATCCCGTCAGCGGCTCCGTCGTATGTCCCATGCCGTTGTATCTGGCCTTGGACAGCCGCGTCAGCCGCCCGTCCGTGCCGAGCACGAACGCCTCGGTGGGGAATACGTCCCGCCCCATTCCCCAGTTACGCAGCGTGTGTGACATCATCCACACCATGATGACCGCATAGGTCACGCCGTCCAGCGGGATCTCGTGTACCGTTTGCCCCAGCAGTTGCCGCTTGATGCCCCGGCCGACCTCGGATGTACGGATCAGCGTGACCCGCTCCCCGCACAGCGGGCAGGCGATATTGTCCCCGCTGCCCAGCTGCACGATCAGATCCGGCCCGTCCTCGTCCGGTATGCCCGGCCAGAATTCGCCCTCGTCGGCCTGCATCATGGCGATGCCGCCGCCCTTGACCCAGCCGGCATCGAACTCGTCCCCGCACGCCGTGCAGCAGCACCGTGCGCCCCACATCCGGCGCGTCCCGCCAAAGAGCTCGCCGAAGCCGCCGAACACGGCATCCGGCTCCACGCTCTCCCGCCGGAACAGCAGCGCGTCGCCGCCAAGCTCGTCCTCATATGCGCCGGTGTCGCGCACCGCACGCAGCAGCTCGTCCGGCTCTCTGTTCGGCAAAAGGCCGGACAGCCGCCGCCAGTCCATGTCCTCCATCTCTGCTCTCTCCTTTTCGTCACAGCAAGTCCATCAGGTCGATGATGTTTCCGCTCCCGCCGACCGGCTCCGGCTGCGGCGCCGCATCGGCTGCCGGCAGACCGTAGAACTCGCGCAGGATGCCGTCGGCCACCTTCGGCGACACGAAGGCGAAGCTGCCCATGCGGTGCGTGTCGGCATAGACGCGCACCTGCCTTTCCGCATCCGCGATGCCCATGCCCTTTTTGTCGAGGTCGTTCTCCAGCAGCGCGGCCGAGGCCGGCTCGCTCCGGCAGATGTCCTTGAGCTGTTCGCCCACGACCCACGCCGCGCTGTTTGCCACCAGCTTTTTCTGCTGCTGCTCGATCAGCTCTATCGCGTTCATTTCCTTGCCCCTTTCTTCTCCTCCAGCCACAGCCGGGCGACATACTTGCCGTAGGTCGTGCCTTGCTCCACGGCCTCGTTGGCCAGCAGGCGGATCTCCTCCATGTCGTGCTTGGGCCCCAGGCGGTTCTGCGCCGTTTGCCGCCTCTTTTGCGTGCGCGCCCGCTCCGCCGCCTGCTTTGCCTGCCGTCGGCATTCCTCACCGCAATAGCGGCTGCAGCCCTTCGCGTACACCAGATACGCCGCGCCGCACCGCTTGCACGTCCGCTCCTTCGGCCATTCCGTCGTTTTCCTCATCGTCGTTTTCCTTTCCCGTCCCTGTACATGATCACCGTCAGATACCAAAAGCCGTTGTATGGGTTGCGGCACAGCGCCGCCGGTTTCTCGAACCCGTAGAACCGATAGCCGGGGAATTTGCGCTCCCAGTAGTCCGGGTCGTGCTCATGCTTCTGCACCATCAGGCGCACGCCGCGCTGCGTGACCTTGCCGTCGCGCGGGGGCAGCCGCTCCGGCTGTCGGAGGTTCTTGCTGTAGGCGAAGCGCTTGCCGCAGGTCAGATCGCCGTTCATCGCGATGTCCTTGGCGATGTATTTCGCCGCGGCATCCTCGCCCCACGCCTGCGGGTCGTACCGGTCGGCATTCACGCGCCCCTGTCCCCACAGATCCTCGGCCGTGCCGCGCGGCATCTTGCTCATGAACAGATGCACGTGCCATTTGTACTGTCCGGCATACCGGCCGCGCCTGCGCACCCGGCATTCGACCGCGTACAGGTACCGCAGCTCGTCATAGCCGTGCCTGCGCCGCCAATACCGGATGCGCGCGATGTAGTTGCGGATCTGCCGCTGCACCTCGTCCAGACTGTCCGGCATATGCTCGTCGTCCCACGTCAGGTGGGTGAACAGGTCGCCGTACCGGAAGTTCGCGTTCACCAGCCGCACGACCTTCTTGGTCGCTTGGTCGTTGTTGTACTTCTGCTGTGCCTCGGTGCTCTGCTTTTCCTTGGGCGCCCGCTCCGGGATGCGCCGCCCGTCCGGCCACACCTCGTACCAACTGATCTCCAGCCGCGGGCCGGATCTGATCTTCTGTTCTCTGGTCACCGTCATGTCGTTCCCTTTTCCCTGACATCTTACTATCCAATACAAGGCCGCTAAAGGCGGTGCTGCCGCCTTTTTTGCTTGCAATCGACTTGCATTTATGGTATAATGTCAGTGTCCGATAAAAGTTCTCTCAACTGCTTTCGGATCAGCCCCGCCGAGGTCGAACGGCGGGGCATTTCTTTTTGCCCGCCGTCATGTGAACTCCCATACCTTCAGCAGCCATTCCGCGCGGCCGGGCGGGGGACAGTCCTTGCCGTACCGCCGGATCATGTCGCGGTCGAATTGCCGCCGCTCCTGCTCCGTCATGATGTCGTTATACCGCACGCGCCCCAGCTCCCGCATCCGGGCGGAGTATTCCAGCCGCATCAGGTCGTTGTTCAGGTTCGTCAGATACGGGCTTTCCGGATCGTCGCTCCACAGCGGCTCGCGTGCGACGGCTTTTCGTTTCCACGCGCCGGAGGACGCCGTGTCCCGGTATTCCACCGGCTTGCCCAGCCGCTGCGCCAGCGCCCGCTCCTGCCGTGCGCCGACGGAGTTCTCCCAGCCCGGCAGCATCACGAGCTTGTCGGCCACCTCCACCATCGGC
>JAJXDX010000072.1 GCA_021640185.1 Oscillospiraceae bacterium
GCTGCCCGTTTTCGGAAAACCGGAGCGTGCCGGTCTGCCGCAGCTCCTCGTCCAGCACCAGCAGGCGGCCATTGTCGGTATCGGTCAGGTACAGCAGCCCGTCCTCGGCGGCGAACATCGCCCCCGCATTGCCGAGCGAGCCGCAGGGCAATTGGCGTCCGGTGACGCTCTTGTCCGGCAAAAAGCCGACGGGCGCGGGCACGGCCTTGTCGTTTTCGTTATACTGATAGCCGTCATACGGCGTGTCGCTTGCCGCCGTGACCGGCGCGGCCGCGGCGCACACCGCGGCGATCAGGCCCGCACAAAGGGCGAGCAGGCGGCAAACGCGCCGCCGGGATCTGCGCTCCACGCTCCTCATCGCCTCCTCACTCCTTGATGCCGGAACAGCTCATCGTCGCCATGACGTTGCTTTGGCTGAACAAAAAGATCAGCACCGGCGGGATCATCAGCACGATGCTGCCCGCCATCGCCGCGCCGTAGCGCGCCGTGCCGCCGGACATGATCTGGCTGATCGCCAGATTGATCAGCTTCAACTCTTCGCTGAACACCATATTGCTCTGCGTCTGGTTCCATACTCCTTGGAACGCGAACACCGTCAGCGTCATCCATGCAGGCTTGACCTGCGGCATGACGATGGTCCACAGCGTGCGGATATGCCCCGCACCGTCGATGGTGGCCGATTCGATCAGCGGGGTCGGCACCTGCTCCATGAACTGCTTCATCAAAAACAGGCCCAGCGGCGTGGCCAGCTGCGGCAGGATATAGACCAGATAGGTATCGATCACGCCGGTCTTGGCAAAGATCACGTACTGCGGCAGCCACAGGATCGTGGTGTTGAACAGCAGCGCGACCACCACCAGATCAAAGATCCAGTGCGCCCGCAGGCGGAACTTCGCCAGCGGGTATGCCGCCATGCACGAGATCAGCACGTTCCCTGCCGTGGCGACGACGCTGACGAACACGCTGTTGAACAGATAGCGAGAGAAAGGCACCCACATATTCGAGGCCAGCTTGAACAGCAAAAAATAGTTGCCCCCGGTGGGCCGCACCACGAAAAAGCGCGGCGGGTAGGCGAACAGCTCGTCGACGGGCTTGAAGGAGTTGATGACGGAATAGATCAGCGGCAGCGCCATGAACAGCCCCATCACGGCAAGCAGCAAAAACAGCACCGCCGTGCCCCACGCGCTGCGCCCGGAATGGCGGCGCTTTTTGTGCACGCGATAGACGGACAGCCGCTTGGTATCGGCCATGCCACACACCCCCTCAATCGTCGCTGATGCGGCGCATCAGCAGGCTCACGCCCTTTTTGAACACGAACATCAGCACGAACAGCACCACTGCGATCGCGCAGGCATACCCCATCTCGTAGCGCAGCGTGCCGTGATCCTGCATATGCAGCAGGATCGTGTGCGCGGCGTATTTCGTCGACGGGAAGCCGCAAAGCTCCTGCGAGATCGTGCTGACCGAGAACGAGGCCGAGATCTGCATGACCGCACCGAACAGCAGCTGCGGCTTCATCGACGGCAGGGTGATATAGATCAGCTCCTGATATCGGTTGCGCACGCCATCGATGTCGCCCGCCTCATACAGACTGCGGTCGATGGCCTGAAAGCCCGCGATGAACGCGAGGAACGACGTGCCGAGGCTCATCCACAATTGCACCACGATCAGGATCGCCAGACTGTAGCGCGCGTCGCTGAGCCACTGTACCGGCTCGTTGATCATGCCAAGGCGCATCAGCAGGCCGTTGATGATGCCGTAGCTGTCGCCGCTGAAGATCAGCTTCCACACGAAATAGACCGACGAGGTCAGCGACGGGGCATAGAACACCAGCGTCAGCAGCACACGCACGCTGCGCGGCATCTCGTTGATCAGCCACGCGGCGAAAAAGCACAGCAGATAGCTCAGCGGCCCGGTGATCACCGCGAACAGCAGGGTATTGCGCAGGGCGATGAAGAACACGTCGTCGTTGAGGAACAGGTCGATGTAGTTGCGTAGCCCGATGAACTTCGGCGTGCCGAACATATTGTAGTAGGTCAGGCTCAGCCCGATCGACGACAGGATCGGCACGATGTACAGAAAGAAGAACAGCAGGCAGAACGGCAGCAGCAGCAGGTAGAGCTGGCGGTAGTCGCGCAGCTCGCGCCGCCACGGGCGCCGGATCTCGTCCGCGCGCGGGGCGCGCGGCAGCCATCTGCGTTTATCCAAGGCCGAACTCCTCCCTCTTGCGCCGGATCTCGTCGTTGATCTGCCGGTCGTACCGGCGCAGCGCCTCCTGCGCCTCTTTGTCCTCATACACGGCCTCGCGGAAGGCGTTGTCCAGCCCGCGCAGCACGTAATAGCCGCCCAGCACCTCCGGCACCTCGCGCACGGCGCTCTGCTGCTCGCGGATCGCGGCGTACTGCGCCTTCGTCCACGACAAAGAGGCGAGTGCCTCGACATTGGCCAGCGGTACGCGGGCCAGCACGCCCATCTGCGCCTCCACATCGCCGGCATAACGGCTCTGTGCCTCGGCGGAGCAGTACCACCGCAAAAAGTCCCATGCGGCGTCCGGCTTTTTGGTGGAGCTGAGGATCACACAGGCGGAGCCTGCGCCCGCCTGTGTGCGGTCGATCGTGCCGTCGGCCCGCGGCGTGCCGGGGATCGGCTGCATCGTCCACAGCCCGGCGATCTCCGGCGCGGCCTGCTCCAGCCGCGCGAACTCGGTATACGTCGCGATGGCCAGCGGCGTTTCGCCCGTGCGGAACCGGTTGTAGAAATCATACGTCAGATCCAGCCCGTAGTCACGGTACAGCGCCACCCACTGCACGAAGGCGTCCACCGCCGCGGCCGTGCCCAGTGCCGTGCCGCTTTTGTCGGCGGTATAAAAACTGCCGCCGTTCTGCATCAGCAGCGCGGGGAAGATGTTGCGCACGCCCAGCCCGGCATCCGCCGCGCCGAAGGCATCCACCGTGGTGTAGGGGATGCCCACCGCCATATTGAACCGCTGGATCTTGGGGATGGCGGCATACAGCTGCGCCCATGTCTGCGGCACGTCGATGCCGAGCTCCGCCAAAATGTCCGTGCGGGCGAACAGCATATAGAACGACTGCGTATCCGGCAGGCCGAAGCAGCCGCTTTCGAAATAATACGGCTCCAGCGCGCCGGGGACGAACCAGTCCTTCGTTTCGGCAAAGCCGGAGAACTGCGTCAGATCCGCCAATGCGCCGCGCACCGCCAAATTGACCGGCTGCCCGCGCCCGACCGACAGCGCCACGTCCGGCGTGCGCCCGGAGAGGAACGCCTCCACCATCCCGGCGCTGACGAGCTTTAAGCGCACGCCGATGCCGTGGGTGGGGGTGTACAGGTCGCCGATCATCATCCGGATGATCTGCGCCTGATCGCGGCCGGAGCCGACCCACACCTCGATGCTCTCGCCGTCGCCGGTCGTGCCCATGGCGTTGTAATCCTCGAAGAACGAGGCGAGGAACGCCCGCGTTTCGTGCCGCACACGCTGCCAAAACGTCGGCCGCGCGGTGGGCTGCGGCGCATCCGCCTGCCACAGATAGATGTAGTCCAGCTCCAGCGGCTGGCTTTTGAGGTCGAGCACCCACGCCGCCAGCGAGCCGACGTTGTTTTTGAACTCGGCCAGCCGCAGCGGGACCGTTTCCGGCTCGGCCACGAAGCTTTCCAGCTGCGCGGCGAACACGCCGAGCAGCGAGGCCTGCGCCCCCTGCGTGCCGGTCAGTTCTCTGACATAGGCATAGCGGTCGCGCAGCGTTTTGGCCGCGTCGGTGAAGGTCTGTGTCAATTCCGGGATCTCCCGCTCCAGATAGTAGTCCTGATATTTGTCCGGCGACGTGCCGGTGATCATCAGGATCTGGCGGTACATCTCGTTCAAGCCGGCCACAGTGTCGTCCAGCGTGTCCAGCAGCGCGGCATAGTCGCCGAGCACCGCCTCCATGCGCAGCGTATGATGCCCGGCGGTCAGATAAACGGACAGCGGCTGCCCGCTGCCGTCCGCCGGTGTGGCGTAGGTCCAGTCCTGCCCGTAGGCGAAGCGCAGACGTTTGGCCTCGGTATACGGCACCTCGCCGTCCAGCGACAGCCGCCGCACGACGAAAAAGTTGATGTTCGTGAACTGCTGATAGCGGAACCCCAGCGCATACCACCCGTCCGCAGGCGCGTCGAATTCCCATTCCAGCCACTGGCCGGGGGATGCCCACGCCGAGGACAGGATGTTCATGCGCACCTTACTGGGGTGATAGGGCGTGGTCAGCGGACTGGTGCGGTCGCTGGCCGGGCGCAGCGTCGGATCCGACTTGCGCGCGGCGCTCTCCGCCTCGATCTTGATATATGCCTGCCCGCCCGTTTGGCCGTCCGCATGCCGCTGCCGGTATTCGGCATAGCTCGGGATGTCGGCGGGCGGGGACAGCGTCAGCGTATCCAATACATAGGTGCCGGACACGGGGCAGAGCGTCAGCTCGTGCCGACCGGCGGACAAAAACACCTCCACGGGGTCGTCCGCCGTCCCGTCGGCCAGCCGCAACGTCTGCGTGTACCAGTCGAACGCCTCCACCTGCCGCGGCGCATATTCGTTGCCCTCGGCGTCGGTCATGATCTCGCTCTCGCTTTGATACACCCGATCCAGCCGAAAACGGTCGGCGCCGGAGAACGGATGGTCGCCGTCCACCCGCAGCCCGATCTCGGGCTGCCGGTCGGTCGTGCGCATCGGGTAGTAACGCAGCGAGAGCGTGTAGCGTCCGTCCGCCGGAACATCCACGGTGTAGCGCAGGCTGCTCTCGCCGTCCGCGATCAGCAGCACGTCGTCCGTGCCCTTGTAGCCGCTCAGCCGCTCGGCAGGCGTGCCGCTCTGCGATAAAAAGGCGGATGCGCGCACCGTCAGCTTTTCCCGCGCGGCGGGGCGGTCGCTCACCGCCGCCGCATAGGCGCGGTAACTGCCCGGCTCGGCCGCCGCGGCATCCTGCGCGGATGCGGAGGCTTCCGGCACCGTATCCGCCGGCGGTGCGGCGCTCACCGGCACGCCCGCCGCGAGGAGCGCGGCACAAAGCGCGCAAACGGCGGCACCGATCCATTTTTTCATTCGTCCGTTCCTCCCCGTTTCGGCGGTGCCGGCCCTCACGGGCCGACGCGATACAGATAGATGCAGCTCATCCGGTCGGCCACGCCGACCGCCAGCCATGTGCCGTCCGGCGACAGCGCGCAGCACACCGGCTGCGAACTGAGCGACACGTACGGCGCGCCCTCGGTATACACATAGCAGCGGCCGTGCCAGCGCAGGCCCTGCTCCTCGTCATACGAAAAGATCATGCCCAGATCCTGCTCGTGTCCGGCGACGCCGTAGGCGCGCCGCCCGGCGGCATCGGTGCACAGATCGTGCACCGGCCCGTTGAACGAGGCCGCCCCGAACGAGAACACGCGCCCGTCCCGAATGCGGCACAGCATCCCGTCCTTCGTGCCCACGAGCAATGCGCCGTCCGCCATGCGCACGGCGGCGGAGGGCTCGGCCAGATACTGCCGGCCGGGCACGTATGGCAATTTTGCGTCGGCCGGGATCTCGGCCAAGCGCTCCGGCGATGCACCGCACGCCGTCATCGGCACGTCCGGCGGCAGCGGCGCGGTGCTGACGACCGCGCCGTCCCGGACCGTCAGGGCGATCGGCTGTTCTCCGCCGCACACGGCGGAGAGCGTCCCGTCCGGCAAAAAGCGCAGCGCACGCACCGGACGGCCGAAGCCCAGCGTTTCCCACAGGCAGACGACGCGTGCTTCGCGCGCCGCCATGCTCTCGCTGTTTTTGGCATAGAACTGCCAATGCGCGCCCGCCCGCTCCACATAGGCCATATAGCGATCGGCCGCCGCGTCGAACCCGTCGCCGGGGAACAGCTCCCGCCCGTTGCCGAAGGTCAGGTACGGTGCGACGTCCACGCAGGGCGGGCGCTCGGCGCCCCGCGCCTCGGCGCGGCGCAGGGCATCCAGATCGATCTGCATCATCCCGCAGCGGTCGAACAGGTGGTTGCCGTCGCACACGAACAGCGTGTCCCCGCGTCCCGCCACCTCGCTGAGCGTATACACGCACCGCAGATCGGACGAGAGGAAGCCGTGATCGGTCGGCTCGCCGCCGTGCAGGACGTCCCAGCTGCACAGGCGGCAGCCCGCGCTCTCGCCGACGGCGTTGAACAGGAAGATCCCGTACCACAGCACGTCCCGCGTATCGAAATGCAGCCCCACCATCCAGCTTTTGTGCGGCCAAGCCACGCTTTTCGGCATATATCCGCCAAGCGAGGACAGCGCGGGCGTTTCCGTATCCAGCACGAACAGCTCGTCGCCCCACACGGCCTGCAGATAGAACCGCCCGTCCGGGCCGACGTGCCCGGCGTTGAGCTGATCGCGCACGAGGGAATCGGCGTGGCGCGACAGCGGGAAATGCAGCCCCAATTCTTCGATCTGCCGGGTGTCGGTGTTGATCCGAAACAGCCGCCCGCGGCGGCTGGACGAATAGATGTGCCCGTCCGGGCCGACGCAGAAGCGGTACGTCCCGAACTCCGTCGCCTGCCCCAGATCCGTCACCGTATTTTTGTCGATATCGTAGGCATAGACGTGCCCGCGCACCATCCCGCCGAAATAGAACACGTTATGCCGCCGATCCAGCGTCCCGCCATAGATCGTTTCGCGCGGGACGGGGATGCCGCGATCCTCCAGCACGCCGGTATCGGGATCGTACAGCAGCAGGTGGGAGCCGGGGAACCCTTCCCACAGATGCTGATAATAGCCCTCCAGCATCCACGTCGGATGCTGCGGCGCCTGCGCGGTGGTGTGGGTGGTCATCACGATCCGCCCGTCGTCCATGAAGGACATCGACGTGTGGATCTTGCTGGCGCGGATCTCGCGTTCCTGCATGATCAGGCGATCCTCCAGCGCGAAGTGGCGTTTGAACGCGTTCTCCCGCGGCAGGTATTCGTACAGCCGCACATACCGGCTCTCGGCCAGCTCCGCGCACAGGCTGAAGAACACCCGCCCGTCCGGCGATATCGCCATATCCCAGATCGCGTTGTGGCAGGTATCGCCCGCCCGGTCGATCAGGCGGTGGCGCACCGCTTCCGGCGGGAGAGCGCCGAAAAACGCCGCATCGCCCTTGTCGACCGAGATCACCCGGTCGGCCGCATGGTCGCTCATCATGGGGTCCTCCTTGCTTCGGTTCAGCCTGCCGCGATGCGGATCAGCTGCAGGCGCGCATCGGTCAGCTTGGTCTGGTCGCGCACGAAATTATCGCCGGAGCGCACCAGACCGTCCACGATCTGCCGCGTTTTGGCGGCGTTCTTCTTCGCGGCCAGACACAGCAGCTCGTAATCCTCCCAGCTGTCCCGCACGCTCGTCGAGCGCGGGCCCTCGAGCACGGACATATTCTTCGCGTCCGGATAGACGAGGAAGGCGTCCGCCACCGCATCGTCGCAGAAAATGTCGGAGAAGGGATCGTTGCGGGAATACTTTGCCTGCTGCCACAGGTTCCAGCCCCAGTGCAGGTAGCCGGTCACGCCCTGCTGCCAATCGTACCACCCGATGATCCGGGCGCTGAGCAGCGGATAATCGCCGATGCGGGTCATGTAATTGCCCTGCGGGTTGACGCAGGTGTAGCTCCACAGCTCCAGCCCGTTATCGTCGGCGGCCAGCTTGTTGTAGCCAGTGCGCTCGCGCTCGTAATCGTCCAGCTGCGGGCAGTTGATGCTCAGCTCCTTGTCGCGGAAGTTCGTCAGCTGGTGGCTGCCCGCATCCAGCGTGCGCACGCCGGGCATCTCGCTTAGGATCCGCTTGTACATCGCGCTGATCTGCTTGGTCTGCAAAGTAGACAGCGGCTCGTCGCACACATGCTGCAGCCACATCTTCTCCCAGCCCTTGCTCTTTAAGTGCGCGTACAGCGCGGGGATCAGCCGGTCGAAATGCGCCTTGGCCTCGGCCGTGTCCGCCTTGACCCACTTCGTCGTGCAGCCGCTGCCGTTTTTGACGAAGATCGCGGTGACGAGCGAACCGGTCGGCCACGTGTTCGGCTCCGTCGGCGGGTCGACGTACCAG
>JAJXDX010000073.1 GCA_021640185.1 Oscillospiraceae bacterium
GTGCTGGTCAACTACCTGTTCGGGCGGCTGATCGCGGCCTATCCGCCAAAAAGCCGCGCGGCACGCGCGGCTTTGGCGGCGGGCGTGGTGTTCGATATGGGGGCGCTGTTCTACTTCAAGTATGCGGCGTTCACGGCGAAGAACCTCAACGTCCTGCTGCGTTTCCTGCCCGGCTCGCCTGCCCTGCCGGTGCGCGAGATCCTGCTGCCGATCGGCATCAGCTTTTTCACGTTCCAGGCGGTGTCGTACCTGATCGACGTGTATCGCGGTGACGCACCGGCGGAAAAAAGCCCGCTGCTGCTGTCGACGTATATCCTGATGTTCCCGCAGCTGATCGCCGGGCCGATCGTGCGATATACCGATGTGCGGTGGGCGCTGCGGCAGCGCCACGTCACCGTGCACGATATCGGCACGGGCATCGCCTATTTCATTGGCGGGTTGGCCGCGAAGGTGCTGATCGCGAACCGCTTGGGCGGCTTGTGGTCGGCCGTCGGCGGCATTGGGTACGAATCGCTGAGCGTCCCGCTGGCGTGGATGGGCATCACGGCGTTCAGCCTGCAGCTTTACTACGATTTTTACGGCTATTCGCTGATGGCGATCGGCCTCGGGCGGATGATCGGGTTCTCCTTCCCGGAGAATTTCCGGCATCCCTATGCCGCCTGCACGATGACGGAGTTCTGGCGCCGGTGGCATATCACGCTGGGCACGTGGTTCCGGGAATATGTGTATATCCCGCTGGGCGGCAGCCGGTGCAGCCGCGGGCGGATGGTGTTCAATACCCTGTGCGTGTGGCTGCTGACCGGCCTGTGGCACGGCGCGGAATGGAATTTCCTTTTGTGGGGACTGTTCCTGTTTTTGATCCTGACGGCCGAAAAAACGACGGGGCTCGGCAAGCGGCTGGAGCGTTCCCGCGTGGCGGGGCACCTGTATATGCTGCTGCTGATCCCGCTGTCGTGGCTGCTGTTCGCGGTCAGCGATCCGACGCAGCTGCTCCAGTATGCCGGGCGGCTGATCGGCATCGGCGGCGAGAACGTGTTCGCCCGTGATTTTATCGACTACGGGCGGCAGTACGGCCCGTTTTTGCTGCTGGGGCTGGTGTGCTGCACCGGGCTGCCGGAACGTGCGGCGCGCGCCCTGCGGCGGCGGCCGGCGGTGCTGGGCATCGGGCTGCTCGTGCTGCTGGCGGCCTCCGTCTATTGTATCTATCAGGGCATGAACGATCCGTTTTTGTATTTCCGGTTTTGAATGAAAAGGAGCCTTTATCATGAGCAGGAGCATACACGCAAAAGCCAAGGATCCGCGCGACGTGCTGCGAATCGTTATCGCCGCCGTTTTGGCCGTTGCGTTTTTGACGGTCGGTGTGGTACTGGTGGCCAAAAGTCGCGGCAAGTCGCCCGATGCCTCCGATCCCGCGCCGACGCTGCCGACGGCGGATATCCCCACGACGACTGCCACGACGACCGCGACGACCACGACCGTGACCACGACGACCTCGACTGCGGCCGCGACCGAAGCAGAGGCGACGCAGGCCACCACGCAGCAGACGACGGCCGGCACGACGAGCGCGGCGCAAAACGGCTATTTCAGTCATTCGCTGTTCATCGGCGATTCGCGCACCGAGGGCCTGCGGCTCTACGGCGGCGTGAAGGATGCGGACTTCTTCTCCAAAACGAGCATGAGCATCTATTCCCTGCCCAAAGATCAGCTGGAGGTCACGGGTATGGGCAAAAAAACGATCGCACAGGTGCTGGACGCGAAGAAATACCAAACGATCTATATCATGCTGGGAATCAACGAGGTCGGCTCGAACAAAAACACCACGGTCAGCCGCTATCGCACGTTCCTTGACGAGGTGAGGCAGAAGCAGCCGGACGCGACCATCGTCGTGTGCGCGAACCTGCACGTCAGCAAGGCGAAGTCCGACGCGTCCGAGAAGTCCGGTTCTTCCATCACCAACAAGAACATCGATACCCTCAACGGGATGCTGGCCGAGTTGGCGGACGGCAACAAGATCCGCTACCTGAACGTCAACCCGCAGTTCGACGATGCGAACGGCGCGCTGGATGCCTCCCGCACCGGCGACGGCGTACACATGAAAGCCAAGTATTATCCGCAATGGATGGCGTGGATCGCCGAGCAGAAGATCGGCTGACCGCGCGACAGCAGAACGAAAAAGGCCGCCCGCCGTGCATTCGCACGGCGGGCGGCTCATTTTTTGCTTTTGGACGCTCAGACCTGCTCCTCCGGCATTTCCGCGGCGGCCGTCTGCTCCGGCTCGGCGGCGGCCGCCTGCTCCGGTTCTGCGGCAGCGGACGGCTGCGGCTCGTCGGCCGGCTGCTCCGGTGCGCTTTCCGTAGCGCTCTCGGCAGCGCTGAAAGCGCAGCGTGAGGGCGTTACGGCATCGAACTCGTCCCAGAAGGCGAGGGACTGACGCTCGTACTGCTCGCGGTCGATATAATAGCTCATGCCGTGGTCTGCGCCCGGCACGATCAGCAGCCGCTTGGGCGAGGCGCACGCCTTGTAGTTTTCGTACGTCATGCGCACGGGGACGAAGTGGTCGTCCGTGCCGTGGACGAACACCACCGGCACGACGGCGGTCTTCAGCGCGTCGATCGTGGAGTAGTCGGTCAGGCCGACGCGCAGCTTTTCGCGGCACAGCGCATCGGCGAAGCCGCGGTGCAGATCGTAGATCAGGTGCAGGTTCTTGTTGGCCACATGGCGCCAGATCGCGTCCGGCGAGGTGAAAGCGCAGTCCGCCATCACGCCGTGCACCTGCTCCGGCAGATCCAGTCCGGTGGCCATCAGCACGGTCGTCGCGCCCATGGACACGCCGCACAGATAGATCGGCAGCGTGCCGTCGGTCAGATGCTCCACGGCGTAGTTCGCCCAGTCACGCGCGTCGAACCGTTCGGTCAGGCCGAAGCCCATGCAGTCGCCGCCGCTCTCGTTTTGGCCGCGCTGCTCGACATACAGCACGCTGCACCCGCTGTCATACCAAAAGTCGGCGATCATGCCGAAATCGCGCGACCAGGAGGAGCGCCAGCCGTGCATGGCGATCAGCAGGCGCTTCGGCTCCTTGGCCGGGCGGAAGTGGCCGATCAATTTCACGCCGTCCTGCGCGGTCATCTCCACGCGCTGCACGTCCTCGCGGGCGGCCAGCGTCTGCGCGTCCTGCGCCAGCTGTTCCATGAACCGGCGCACTTCCTCGCTGACCAATGCGCCGGCAAAGATCTTGTCGGCGTTTTGCAGCACGCGCGGCTTTTGCCGATCCATCGCGGCCTGCACCAGCGCGCAGGTCACGCCGTAGGTGGCCAGCGCCGTTACGCCCGCCGCACCGGCGATCAGCGCCGTGGCCTTGAGCACCGTTTTCGTCGTTTTGTCCATACGTCGCACCTCTCCTTATCTTTGTATCATCATGCCCTTAGTATACCATATCCGCCGGTGATCTTGTGAACGAAATTTGAATTATTTGCACTTTTTCCGTCCGTCTGGTATAATGAGCGGGAAGGGAGGCGGGCGTATGCGCGATACGACGCTGTGCTACATCCGCGACGGGCAGGGGCGGACGCTGCTGCTGCACAGGATCAAAAAGAAAAACGACCTCAACCACGACAAATGGATCGGCGTGGGCGGAAAGTTCGAGGAGGGGGAAAGTCCGACCGACTGCCTGCTGCGCGAGGTGCGCGAAGAAACGGGGCTGACGCTGACGCGCTATGCGCTGCGCGGGATCGTGACGTTCGTGTCCTCCGTGTGGGAGAGCGAGCAGATGTATTTGTTCACGGCGGACGGCTTCACCGGGGAGCCGATCGCCGGGGACGCCTGCGCCGAAGGCGAACTATGCTGGGTGGACGACCGCACGCTGGACGCGCTGCCGACGTGGGAGGGCGACCGCATCTTTTTGCGCCTGCTGCGCGAGGGTGCGCCGTTTTTTCTGCTCAAGCTGGTTTACGGGCGCGCGCCGGGCGCGCCGGACGGCGCGGACGAGGTGCTGCTGTCGGCCGTGCTGGACGGCCGCGCGCTGCCGTCGACGGATCCGCTGCGGCGCTGACCGGCCGTTTTGCGCGGCATTCGGCGATCTTTTCCGTTTTTCGCCCCGATGGGGCAAAAAAGATCGGCCGATCGTGCACTTGCGCTCCGCGCCGGAGAGTGCTATCATGGTAGTAGAAAAAGACTGCACAGAGGAGGAGCGCATGATGAAAAAGACCGCCGGGCGCTTTGGAGCGTTCTGCGCCCGCAAGGGCGTCTGTCCGTCCGCCAAGGTGTATTTTATCGATGCTATGGGCAGCATGGCGCTGGGGCTGTTCTCCACGCTGCTGATCGGCACGATCTTCCAAACGATCGCCGACTACACGGGGCTGGAGCTCTTTGCGCAGATCGCCGGGTATGCCAAGGCGGCCACCGGCGCGGCGCTGGGCGTCGCGATCGCCAACACCCTCAAGGCGCCGCCGCTGGTGCTGCTGTCCGCTGCCGTGGCGGGCATGATCGGCAACGGGCTGGGCGCGACCGTGATGCTGGACGGCGCGGAAAAGGCGCTGACCGCCGGCCCGGCGGGGGCGTTCTTCGTCGTGATCGTGGCCGTGGAGCTGGGCAAGCTGGTGTCGAAGGAAACGCACGTGGATATCCTCGTCACGCCCGTCACCACGATCCTGTCCGCCATGCTGGTGGGCAAGCTGATCTGCCCGCTGATCGCCCAGCTGATGTATTGGCTGGGGCATTTCATCAACACCGCGACGGAGCTGCAGCCGCTGCTGATGGGCATCCTCGTGTCTGCGGTGGTCGGCGTGATCCTGACGCTGCCGATCAGCTCCGCGGCGATCTGCGCCATGATCGGCATCAGCGGCATCGCGGGCGGCGCGGCGGCGGTGGGCTGCTGTGCGCAGATGGTCGGCTTTGCCGTGATCAGCTTCCGCGAGAACCGCTGGAGCGGGCTGGTCGCGCAAGGGCTGGGCACATCCATGCTGCAGATGGGCAACATCGTCAAAAACCCGCGGATCTGGATCCCGGCCACGCTGGCCAGCATGATCACCGGGCCGCTGTCGACGATGGTGTTCAAGCTGCAGTGTACCGGCGTGTCCGCCGGGATGGGCACGTGCGGGCTGGTGGGGCCGCTGGGGATCCTGACCGCTACCGGCAGCAGTGTGATGACGTGGATCGGCATCGTCGTGACGTGCCTGATCGCACCGGCGGTGCTGTCGTGGCTGATCGCGGTGCTGCTGCGCCGCATCGGCTGGATCCGCGAGGGCGACCTCAAGCTGGATCTGTAAACGAGAAAACGGGAACGCCCCTTGCCGAAAGGCAAGGGGCGTTCGTGCTTTTTTGGTCAGTCCTCGATCGCGGCCTTGCGGCGGTTGGCCGCGATGACGCGGGAATAGTCGGCGAATTTGTCCTCGCGCTCGTAGGTATACAGGCCGTTGACCTCCTGCTCCACGTCGAACAGCTGGGTGTAACAGAAACCCATGACGTTCGGCGCATCGAGGAGCGCGGCGGTCTGTCCCTCGTAACGGGCGAAGAACTCTTCTTCCGTGGTCGGCGCGTCGCCGTAGCCCCACGCGTTATCGGCCTCCGTGCCGCGCTTGCGGGGCGGGATCCATTTGATCCCGCCGAACTCGCTGACGAACAGCGGCAGGCCTGGGAGGAACCGCTGATCCTCGTCGTCCGGCCAAAGTTTGAAGCTGTCCCGCGTGCCGTCGTAGCGGGCGTATTTTTCGCGCAGGACGGCGGGAGCTTGCTCGTAATCGTGCTGGTCGTAGATATCCGTCACCACGTGATGGTAGCCGGACGCGTCGATCACCGGGCGGGTGGGGTCAAGGCGTTTCGTTTCCTCATACACCGCGCGCAGCAGGCGCTTGCCTGCCTCACCGCCGCCCCACGTTTCGTTGAAGGGGCACCAGCCGATCAGTGCGGGGTGGTCGAAGTCGCGCTCCACCGCCTCGCTCCATTCCGGCAGGAAGTTGAGCAGCGCGCCCGCCTTGCCGATGTCCAGCCCCCAGCTGGCGTGCTCGCCCCACACCAGATAGCCCAGCTTATCGCAGTGATAGAGATACCGCGGCTCGAAGATCTTTTGGTGCAGGCGTGCGCCGTTGAACCCTAGGCGCATTGACAGCTCGATGTCGCGGCGCAGCGCCTCGTCGCTCGGCGCGGTGCAGATCCCGTCCGGATAGTACCCCTGATCGAGCACCGTGCGTTGGAACACGGACTTGCCGTTGATCAGCACGCGAAAGCCGTCGATCCGCACCTCGCGCAGACCGGCATAGCTGATCATCTCGTCCGTTCCGTCCGCGGCGGCCAGCGTGAAGCGCAGATCGTAGAGCCGACCGTCGCCGGGCTGCCAGAGGTGCTTTTCGGCAAGCGGCAGGTGCAGCCGGGCATACGTGCCGGATACGGTCTTTTCCGCCCGGCCGGCGCAGCGTCCTTCGTAGGTCGCTTCCACTGTCAGGCGTCCGCCGCGCGACAGCGTCAGCTCGATATCCAGCGCACCCTCGTCGATGTCGGGATAGTATTTCGCGGTCCTGATGTACGCGTTCGGGACGAACTCCAGCCACACGGTCTGCCAGATCCCGGTCACGCGGGTGTAGTTGCAGCCCTGCGAGCGGTAACAGTACGACTGCTTGCCGCGCGGCTGATCGCCGCTGCGGTCATCGTCGCACGCATTGACGGTCAGGTCGTTCTCGCCCTCGTGCACCAGCGCCGTGATGTCCAGCGTGAAGCTGCTGTAGCCGCCGTAGTGGACGCCCGCCTCCTGCCCGTTGACGAACACGGTGCACCGGTAGTCCACCGCGCCGAAATGCAGCAGCACGCGGCCGGACAGGCGTGCTTTGTCCAGCGTGAACGTCCGCTTGTACCAAACGGCGGAGATGAAGTCCGTGTAGCCGATGCCGGAAAGCTTGCTTTCCGGGCAGAACGGGACGGTGATCTGCCGGTCGTACCGGTCGGTGGCCTCGGGCAAAAACAGCCCGCGCTCCCGGCCGGAACGGCCGAAGTCGAAGGTGAAAAGCCATGTGCCGTTGAGGTTCTCCCAGCCTTTCCGCTGCATCTGCGGCTGCGGGTGCTCTGGGCGGGGTATCGTCATGTTCTCTCGCTCCTTTGCCGATCTTTTCTTCCAGTATAGCGAACAGTATAGCGAAAACCGCTTGACAAAGCAAGAAGAAAGTTGTAGGATCATGGACAGAAGTTGTGATTTGGCGGTGGGCGGCATGATCGATCATCAGGTGAAGAATTCTTCCGGTAATTATTATTTCGAGCGCGTCTTCCATCGCTCGATCGCCTGCACGGCGCATTTTCATGCGGGATACGAGCTGATCTATGCCGAGAGCGGTGGGGCGGAGGTGACAGTCAATGGCACCGGGATCTCACTTTCGGCCGGACAGATGTTGCTGATCGCACCGTATGCCGTGCATACGGTGCGCGCCGTGGGGACGACCACGCCGATCGTGGTGTTTTCCGGCGACCACATCGCCGACCGGGACGCACGGATGCGCGCCGCGCTGTACGGGGCGTTCACGCCGTCGGCGGATGCGCTGGCGTTTCTGCGGCAGACACTGTATGCGCCGCAGCCGCCGGAAACGCTGCTGCTGCAAGCCTGCCTGTATTTGGTGTGCCACGAGTGCCTGTGCCGCGCGCCCGCGCTCTCGTCCGGGCGCGACCCGGTGTTCGTGCAACGGGTCGCTGAGGCGTTGCAGCAGATGCAGGGCGACGTTTCCGCCGCGGCCCTTGCCCGGATGCTCGGGTATGAGTATCACTATTTTTCGCGGCTGTTCCACCGCAATTTCGCTATGCGCTTCGCGTCGTTCATGCAGCTTTACCGGTTCGACCGCGCCTGCCGGCTGCTGGCCGATCCGGCGCTGACGGTCACGCAGGTGGCGGGCGCATGCGGCTTCGGCAGCGTGCGGAATTTCGATCGTGTGTTCGCCTCGCTTGCCGGTCGTACGCCGTCCGGCTACCGTGCGCGCCTGCGCGGGGATCGTGCTCCGGCCGCGCCGCAGGAACGCATCGACCGGGAACTTTGAAAAATCGAAAAAAATAGCTTGCTTTTTTTGCTGCGGTATGCTATAATAT
>JAJXDX010000453.1 GCA_021640185.1 Oscillospiraceae bacterium
CCGTGCTGCCGATGTGGCAGCACTTCGATCAGGGCGGCCTGCTGTGGTACCTGTATCAGGGCGTGAAGTTCGGCATCTATCCGCCGCTGATCTTCCTTGGCATCGGTGCGATGACCGATTTCGGCCCGCTGCTGTCCAACCCCAAGAGCTTCCTGCTGGGCGCAGCCGCGCAGCTGGGTATCTTCACCACCTATTTCGGCGCGCGCTGCCTTAACCTGATCCCGAACGCCGAGGGCCTCGGCATCGCATTCACGCGGGCGCAGGCCGCCGCGATCGGCATCATCGGCGGCGCGGACGGGCCGACGGCGATATTCCTTGCCTCCCGGCTGGCGCCGGAACTGTTGGGCGCGATCGCTGTCGCGGCGTATTCCTACATGGCGCTGGTGCCGATCATCCAGCCGCCGATCATGCGTGCGCTGACCACGAAGAAGGAGCGCGCCGTCGTGATGACGCAGCTGCGCACCGTGTCCAAGACCGAAAAGATCCTGTTCCCGATCATCGTCAGCGTGCTGTGCGTGCTGCTGCTGCCGTCTGCCGCGCCGCTGATCGGTATGCTGATGCTGGGCAACCTGATGCGTGAGAGCGGCGTGGTCGACCGCATCAGCAAGACCGCGCAGAACGAGCTGATGAACATCATCACGATCTTCCTCGGTGTGACGGTCGGCGCTACCGCGAATGCGGACACGTTCCTCAAGCCCACGACGCTGCTGATCATCGCGCTGGGTCTGCTGGCGTTCTGCATGGGCACGGCGGGCGGCGTGCTGCTGGGCAAGATCATGTATGTCGTGACCGGCGGCAAGGTCAACCCGCTGATCGGCTCGGCCGGTGTGTCCGCCGTCCCGATGGCGGCGCGTGTGTCGCAGAAGGTCGGCCAAGAGGAGAACCCCGGCAACTTCCTGCTGATGCACGCCATGGGCCCGAACGTGGCGGGCGTGATCGGCTCGGCCGTGGCGGCCGGTGTGCTGCTGACGCTGTTCGGCTGATCGGCAAAGCGTAGATCAAAGAAAAGAGGCCGGGCGCGCGGACGCTGCCCGGCCTCTTTTTGGCCGTGCGGCGCCGTAAAGGACGCCGCGAAGAAGGATACCGGACGTTCCGGTGCCAGATGCCTGTCACCGGAAGTCCATCAAAAAAGGAGGGGCTGCTATGTTCGACCGGCAGAAGTTCATCGATCTGCGCCGATACATCATGGATGTTTCGTGCGGCAGGCTCAATGCGCAGCAGCGCGAGGCGGTGTTCCACACCGAGGGGCCGCTGCTGATCTTGGCGGGCGCGGGCAGCGGAAAGACCACCG
>JAJXDX010000074.1:0-6625 GCA_021640185.1 Oscillospiraceae bacterium
AAGCCGCAGAGCCTGAAGGCCGATCTTTCGCTGCTGCCCGCCGCGCTGGAAGCGACGAAGGGCACCAAGATCGGCGTGGCCGCGCAGAACTGCTATTGGGAGAAGAGCGGTGCCTTCACCGGCGAGATCGCGGCCGATATGCTGCGCGCCATGGGCGTGGGCTACGTCATCCTCGGCCACAGCGAGCGGCGCACCTATTTCGGCGATACCGATGCCACCGTCGCGCGCCGTGTGCGCGGCGCGCTCGATGCCGGGCTGACCGTCATCCTCTGCGTGGGCGAATATCTCGAGCAGCGTGAGCAGGGCATCACGGGCGAGATCGTGTCCATGCAGACCAAGATCGCGCTTTCCGGCGTTTCCGCCGAGGAGCTGTCCCGCATCATCATCGCTTACGAGCCGGTGTGGGCCATCGGCACGGGCAAGACCGCGACCGCCGCGCAGGCCAACGAGGTCTGCGCCCTGATCCGCGGCGTGCTGGCCGATCTGTACGATGCCGACAAGGCGCGTGCGGTCACGATCCAGTACGGCGGCTCGATGAACGCCGGCAACGCGGCGGAGCTGCTGGCGATGCCGGACGTCGACGGCGGCCTGATCGGCGGCGCGTCCCTCAAGCCGAACGATTTCGCCACCATCGTTTCCTGCGCGAAATGATATCGCTGCGGGCGGGCCAACGCCCGCCCGCAGTTCTTTTTCCCCCGCATGTTGACTTTTCCCCCGCATGACACAGAAAGGATGACCCTGCGATGAAAAAACCGCTTACCCTCATCATCATGGACGGCTTCGGCATCAACCCCGACAGCTACGGCAACGCCATCAAAGCCGCTAAAACGCCCAACCTGACCCGCCTGTTCGGCGAAAACCCCACCACGAAGATCGGCGCCTCCGGCATGGATGTCGGCCTGCCGGACGGCCAGATGGGCAACAGCGAGGTCGGCCACACCAACATGGGTGCCGGCCGTATCGTATATCAGGAGCTGACCCGCATCACCAAGGCCTTCGCCGACGGCGATGCCGCGCAGAACGAGGCGCTCGTTTCCGCGATGGACGCCGCCAAAAAGCCGGGCGCGTCGCTGCACCTGATCGGCCTGCTGTCCGACGGCGGCGTGCACAGCCACATCGGCCACCTGTTCGGCCTGCTGGACATGGCCAAAAACAGCGGCGTGCAGAACGTCTACGTCCACGCCTTCATGGACGGACGCGACGTGCCCCCCACCTCGGGCAAGGACTTCGTGGCCGAATTGCAGGATAAGCTGACCGCGCTGGGTGTCGGCCGGATCGCGACGGTCGCCGGCCGCTATTATGCGATGGACCGTGATAACCGCTGGGAGCGCGTCGAAAAAGCGTATGCCGCCATGGTGTACGGCGAGGGCGTACAGAACGCCGACCCGGTCGCCGCGGTCGAGGCCTCCTATGCCGCCGACGTGACCGACGAGTTCATCGTCCCGGTCGTCTGCGCCGGAACGGACGGCACGATCAAGGAAAACGACGCCGTCGTGTTCTTCAACTTCCGCCCCGACCGTGCGCGGGAGATCACCCGCACCCTCGTCGATCCGGACTTTGCCGGGTTCGACCGCAAAAACGGCTTCTTCCCGCTGACCTACGTCTGCATGACGCAGTATGACGCCACCATGCCGAACGTGCAGGTCGCGTTCAAGCCGCAGGTGCTGACGAACACGCTGGGCGAATACCTCAGCAACAACGGCCTGACGCAGCTGCGCATCGCCGAAACGGAAAAGTACGCGCACGTCACGTTCTTCTTCAACGGCGGCGTCGAAAAGGAGTACCCCGGCGAAGATCGTGCCCTGATCCACTCCCCGAAGGTCGCGACCTACGACCTGCAGCCGGAGATGAGTGCCTATCAGGTGTGCGATGAGGTCGTCAGCCGCATCAAGTCCGGCAAATACGACGTCATCATCCTCAACTACGCCAACTGCGACATGGTCGGCCACACCGGCGTGTTCGAGGCGGCCGTCAAGGCCGTCGAGGCTGTGGACGAGTGCGTCGGCCGCACGGTGGAGGCGACGCTCGCCATGGGCGGCACGGCCTTCATCACCGCCGACCACGGCAATGCCGATAAGATGCTCGAGCCGGACGGCTCCCCCTTCACGGCGCACACGACCAACCCCGTGCCGTTCTGCGTCGTCGGCACGCCGTGCAAGCTGCGCACCGGCGGCTGCTTGGCGGACATCGCGCCCACGATGCTGCAGGTGCTCGGCCTGCCGCAGCCGGCCGAGATGACCGGCAAATCGCTGATGGAATAAACCGCCAACGGAATATCCCCCAAGAGAAAGCCCCTGCCGGGCGGAGCGTTGCTCCGCCCGGCAGGGGCTTTTCGTTTCCTGTCCGGCTGCGGGCAGATCAGTCGTCCAGTTCGCGCTCCTGCGCCAAGAGCTTGCCTGTCGCCGCATCGATCGTGTATTCGTATTCGTAGCCGCCCGCTTTGAACTCGATCTCGTACACCAGCACGCCGTCCTCTCGGTCAAGCTCCATGTCCAGCTCGCGGATGCTGCCCTCGGTCAGCCCGGCGTGCTTCAGCGCGGCGGCCTTCGCCGCAGCATAGCCGATATCTCGCGCGGCCGCAGGCTTCGTCGTGCCCGCTCCGGCGGGGACGGTCGTTTGGGCGGGCGGCACCGGATCGTCGTCCCGGTCGATGACGAACGACAGGATCTTGCCGCTGTAGGCGTCGATCCGGTATTCGGCCTCCGTGCCCTGCGCGTTCGTCAGCTCCACCTCATAATGCGCCGGATCCTCGTCCAGCTCGGCATCCGTTTCACATCCGACCGCCGCGCCGATCCCCAGCTTGGCGAATTCCGCCTTGGCGATCTCGGCCGCCCGCGCCGCACCGATCGGCATGGCGGGCGCGTCCGCCTTCAGCAGATCCTTCAGCTCGCTCACCGGCAGCGCGGCGAGCTCACCGAACGCCAATGCGGGGTTCTTCTGCCGGATCCGCTCGATCAGCGCCGCCTTGCCGGAGGAGATCCCGTTTTCCTTGGCCAGCTCGTCCAGCGTTTTATCCTTCTGCACGGTCTGGGTCAGCACGGCGGCCTGCGCCCCGCTCGTGCGCAGAAGGCCGTCCACCGCATCCGTCAGCTCCGTGCGCAGCTTTTCGGCCCGCGTCCCGTCCCGATCCTCGACCGAGATCATGATCGCCGAGGACAGCTCGTTCAAATATCCGCTGCGCAGCAGGCCGCCCACGATCGCGTTGACCGCCACCGACAGCTTTGCCCCGGCCAGATCGTCGCCGCCGTCCATGTCCCGCAGAACGTCCCGCGCCTTATCGTTGCGCGCCTCGCAGGACACCACCCGCTCGCGCCGATCCACCGAAAGCTCGATGCTGGGGTTGACATCCAGCGACACCACCGAGATCACCTCGGTCGTTTCGCGGTAGATCAGCCCGCCTACCGCCGCGATCAGTGCGACACACGCGGCCGCCAGCGCCGCAAAGCGGCGCACGTTGCGACGGCGGGGCAGCGGCACGATCTGCCCGCTCCCCTGCCCGCCGCAGCGGGCAAGGACGCCCGCCGCATCCTGCGGGGCGGTCTTTTCCAGTGCGTTTTTCAGGCACTGCTCGGCATCTCTTTTTTTCATGGGATGTCAGCTCCTTCCAAAATTCCCGTCAGCTTTTTCCGTGCACGGTGGTATTTCGACAGAACGGTCGCCAGCGGCAGATCGAGCAGGCGGGCGATCTCACGGTGCTTCAGCCCAGCGGCGGCGTGCAGCAGAACGATCCGTCGCTCCTGCTCGCCCAAGGCGGCCAGCGCATCCTGCAGCAGCAGCCGCTCCTCATGCGCCAGCCCGCACGCCGTGTCCGGCACGGCCCGCCACTCGTCCTCGTCCAGCAGCGTCTGCCGCCGGTCGCGCCGCAGGTGCATCAGGCAAAGGCTGCGGCACACCGCCAGCACCCAGCCGACGGCGGATCCGTCCGGACGGTACTGCGCAGCGCATGCCCACACCCGCACGTAAACGTCCTGCGTCATGTCCTGTGCATCGTGTACGTTTTTGAGGTAGGAGAGCGCCAGCCCGTATACGGCCGCCCGCGTGCGGTCATACAGCTCGGCCAGCGCTGCGCGTTCGCCCGCCGCCACACGCAGCAAAAGCTGCCGGACCTCCTGCGGATCCTGCCGCGCCGTTTTTTCGCTTACTTCCTGTTTCGCCTGCATCGCTTTCCCTCTCCTTCGCCTGTCGATCGGATAATGCACGGGGTGCCCGTTTTATTGCAAAAAAACAGAAAAAATTTTTCTGCTCCATTGTATCACGCCGTGCCTGCCTTGTCCACGGCCGAACAGGAAAAAGGCAGCGGCGGCGCATCCTCTCGATACGCCGCCGCTGTTTTTCGTTTTCCTCACGTCGCCGGCCGGGCGGCAAGCTCGGCCACCTCCGCACGGGTCGCGAGGTTCATGTCGCCCTCGACCGTATATTTCAGGCATCCCGCCGCCGTCGCGAACGCCACCGCCTGCTGTGCGGGCATCCCGCTCTGCAGCGCATGGATCAGCGCGCCGGAGAACGCATCCCCTCCGCCGATCCGGTCGACGGCTGCAAAGCGATAATACCCGCCGGTGTAGCAGCCGCTCCCGTCCGCCAGCACGGCCGTCCAGTCCCGCTCCATGGCAGAATACGACCGGCTGACCGTGACCGCCGCCACGGCAAAGCCGAAGCGCTCCCGCAATGTGCGGGCGATGTGCGCCGCGCCCTCGGTGCGCGGCACCCCCTCCGGCGCACGGATGCCGAACAGGTCGCCCGGCTCGTCCTCATAGGCGATGCACACGTCCGCCAGCCGACACAGCCCGTCCATGACCTGCCCTGCGCGTTCGCGCGGCCACAGCTGCTCGCGATAGTTCAGGTCGCAGCTGACCGTCATCCCTCGCTGCCGGGCGGCGCGGCACGCCGAAAGGCACAGCGCGGCACAGCCCTCGCCCAGCGCCGGGGTGATGCCGCTGAAATGGAACCACCCCGCGTCCAGCTCGGCAAAGATCCGCTCCCAATCGAAGGTGTCTGCCGCCGCGCCGGCGATCGCCGAGCCCGCGCGGTCGTATATGATGCCCTGCCCGCGTGCGCCCGCGCCCCGCTCGACGAAATACAGGCCCATCCGGTCACCGCCCCGCACGATATGCCGCGTGTCCACGCCGCGGGCGCGCAGGCGGTCGATCGCCGCCTGCCCCAAGGCGTTGTCCGGCAGCCGCGTAACGAAGGCCGCCGGCGTGCCGTAGTTGGCCAAGGACACGGCGGCATTGGCCTCGCTGCCGCCGTAGTGCGCATCGAAGCTTTCGGCCTGCAAAAAGCGCCGGTGTCCCGGCGCGGTCAGGCGCAGCAGGATCTCGCCAAAGCCAACGACCGTCCCGCTGGAAAACCGTCCCGTCATCCCCGCACCTCCTTCACATAGGCGACAGCAGCGGCCGCGGCGGCCGCCGCCGCGCGGATGTGGTCAAACGCGCCCGCCGCGATCTGCTCCGGCGGCGCGATCCACGTGCCGCCGCAGGCGAACACCGCCGGGCAGCGCAGATACTCGGCCAAATTCGCCATCTTCACCCCGCCCGTGGGCATAAAGCGCACCGTGCGGTACGGCCCGTGCAGCGCCCGCAGCATCGCCGCACCGCCCGATACCTCGGCCGGGAAGAATTTCAGCACCGTATGTCCGGCGGCCATGGCCGCCTCCACCTCCGTCGGCGTGCACACGCCGGGGATCAGCGGATAGCCCTTCCCCGCGCAATGCGCCGACACTGCCGGCGAAAAGCCGGGGCTGACGAGCAGCTGTGCCCCCGCCGCCATCGCCTCGTCCGCCTGCTGCGCAGAAAGCACCGTGCCCGCCGCCAGCAAAAAGCCCGGCCGCGCGGCATGGATCTGCCGGATCGCCTCGGCCGCCGCCGCCGTGCGGAACGTGATCTCCGCACACGGCAGCCCGCCCGCCGCCAGCGCATCCGCCAGCGGCACGGCCTTTTGCGCGTCATCGATCTCGATCACCGGCAGCACGCCGTATCCCTCGATCTTCTGCCGCCATGTCTGTTCCATTCGTTGTCCCTCCTGTTGTTTCATTAGGAGAAATGCCGTTTCGCATTTACGATATCATTATACCGATCAAAAAGACGATCGTCAAGCCCCGTTCGGGGTTGCGGCAAAGCAAAGATCGTGGTATGATATAGGATAGGAGAAAAGGGGGCGGGAGCATGGCAGAACGAGCGGACGGCACACAGCCGTCGGTGCGCGCGGTGGAGCGCGCCCTTCTGCTGCTGGAGCAGCTGGCGGCGTGCGAGGACGCGAGCCTTGGCGAGCTGTCGGCCGCGACCGGCCTGCATAAAACGACGGTGTTCCGCCTGCTCGGCACGCTGGAAGCGTGCGGCTACGCCGTACAGGAGCAAAAAACGCAGCGCTACGCCCTCACACCGCGCCTGCTGCGCGTGTGCGCCGACCGGCTGACGCAGCTTTATGCGGACGTGCGCGCGCAGGTGCGCCCCGTGCTGCTGCCGCTGGCGCTGTCCTGCGGCGAAACGGTGCATCTTGTGAGGCGCGAGGGGGACACGGCGGTCTATATCGACAAGCTGGAGGCCCCGCAGAACACCGTACGTCTGGTATCGCGCATCGGCGCCGCCGTGCCGCTGCCCTGCACCGCCGTGGGCAAAGCGCTGCTTTC
>JAJXDX010000074.1:6635-8038 GCA_021640185.1 Oscillospiraceae bacterium
GCTTTCCGCCGACAGCGACGGCGACGCGGCGGCGGTGTGGGCGCGCTTTTGCGCCGCGTCCGGCCGCGCGGCCGATCCGGCGGCGCAGGCGGCGTTTTTGCGCGAGCTGGCCGACGTGCGGAAAAACGGCTTTGCCGTGGACGACGAGGAGAACGAGCCGGGCGTGCGCTGCGTGGCGTGTGTGCTGCCGGACACCTCCGGCGCACGGCGGTACGCCTTCAGCGTGTCCGCACCCGTGCAGCGCATGGATGATGCCGCGCTTGCCCGCACGGCACAGGCCGTGTGTGACGCCGCGCGGCAGATCGGCACACTGATCGGATGACCGGCGCTGCCGGAGCATAAAACGAAAAGGGGAACGGATATGAGCCTTCTGGTCATCGACGGCAACAGCATCATCAACCGCGCATTTTACGGCGTCAAGGCCCTGACGACGGCGGACGGACATTTCACCAACGCGATCGTCGGCTTCCTCAACATCCTGCAAAAGCTGCGGGACATGACGCAGGCCGACGCCATCGCCGTGGCGTTCGACGTGCACGCGCCCACGTTCCGGCACGGCCTGTATGCCGAATATAAGGCCGGCCGCAAGGGGATGCCTCCGGAGCTGCGCGAGCAGGTGCAACCCCTGAAGGACATCCTGTGCGCCATGGGGCTGACCCTCGTCGAGCGGGAGGGATACGAGGCGGACGACATCCTCGGCACGCTCTCCGCCGCCGCCGAGGCGGCGGGACAGCCCTGCACCCTGGCCACCGGCGACCGCGACGCGCTGCAGCTGGTCAGCGAGCACACCACCGTGCTGTTGGCCACCACCAAGGCCGGCCGGCCGGACACCGTGCGCTTCGATCCTGCCGCCGTGCGCGAAAAATACGGCCTGTCCCCCGCGCAGCTGATCGACCTCAAGGCCTTGATGGGCGACACGAGCGACAACATCCCCGGCGTCCCCGGCGTGGGCGAAAAGACCGCGATCATGCTGATGCAGAAGTTCGGCTCGCTGGATGCGGTGTACGAGCAGATCTCTTCGCCCGAGATCCGTGACAGCCTGCGTGCGAAGCTGGAGGCGGGGCACGAGAGCGCGCTGCTCAGCCGGACGCTCGGCACGATCTGCCGCACCGCGCCGATCGACACGGATCTGGCGCATTACGCCGTCGGCGAACTGCAGCGCGCGCAGCTGGCCGGGCTGCTCGGCTCGCTCTCGCTGTACAAATGGATGGAAAAGCTGGGCCTGTCGGCCGCCGATGCGGCCGAAGGCGCCATCCGCACGGCAGATGCACCTGCCGACGCCCCCTCGCGCGTAGAGCTCGGTGGTCGCCGCACCACTCCAGACCTAGCCCAAAAGGCCCAAACGGCCGGCCGCCTGACCGTCATCGCCACCGGCGAAGGGGCCGAGCTCGTGCGCCCTCCCG
>JAJXDX010000075.1 GCA_021640185.1 Oscillospiraceae bacterium
TATATATATATTATGCACAGCACATAGATCTGTGCGGTATAAAAGATCCGCCGTTCCTGCTCATGCAGGGCCGGCGGATCCGCTTTGTCCTTTATTTTGTCCTCTGTCGATCTTTTTGAAAAACAGAAAATACACCAATGCGCCATCGATCAAAATGTCGTACAGCCGCAGCCGGCCGAACATCTCGATGCTCGACAGCACCGCCACCGCCACGACCCCCACGGCGATCACCTTGGGGAACGCGCCGCGCTCGTTCGTCATCCACGTAAGCAGCGCCATGATCGGCGAACAGAGGGCGAACACCGTCCACCCGATGATGAACCTGCGGCCGTAAACGCCGTGCGTGATCACCGCCGTCACATAGTAGGTCAGCAGCATCCCCAAGCAAAACGGCAGGACGTTGAGCATCGCCCGCACCTTCGTCGGACTGTAGATCGCGATCAGTGTGCCGATCAGGATCCATATCGCCATTTGCGAAAATATCTCGCCCAGCAGCTGCGTATAAATGTCGAACAGGCGCGTGACCACACCGATCAGCAGCCCGAAAACCAGCATCGCCGCCGGGGCCAACAGCCGTTTTCTCATCCGTTCTCTCCCGCTTTCCCCGCGATCAGCCACGCGCCGGACAGCGGCGACAAATACAGCACGCCGTCGCGCACCTCGCCCGCACCGGCCGCGACGCGCGCCGTGCGGAATTCCGGCGGCAGAGCCACCGTGTGCGGCTGCCCCCCGCGGTCTACGGCGCACAGCAGCGCGCCTTCTCCATCGCCACGCACGAAGGCGGCCACATCCTCGCCGGACATCAGCGGCCGGATCATCCCGTCTGCCAGCGCAGGGCAGCCGCGCCGCGCCGCGCCCAGCGCGCGATACCATGCGATCAGCTCCGCATCCTCATGCCCCCACGGGTACGGCCCGCGGTCGAACGGATCGCCGTAGCCCTCCATGCCCGCCTCGTCGCCGTAATAGATGCACGGCACACCGGGCAGGGCGAACTGCAGCAGGGTAGCCAGCCGCAGCCGCGCCGTGCCCAGCGCGCGCTGCTCGGCGCTCAGATGCTGCTCGGCCTGCCACGACCGCCCGCGCCCGCGCTCCGGCTCGCCGCCCAATACCGTGATCGCGCGGGGGGTGTCGTGCGTGCCGATGTGATCCATCAGCAGGCGCAGCGCCTGCGGCGGATAGTTCTCCACCACGTTCATCACCTGCTCGAAAAAGCGGCCGCGTCCGCCCTCCAGCAAAAACAGCAATATCGCCTGCCGAAACGGATAGTTCATCACGCTGTCCAGCTGGCGCCCCAGCAGATAGCGCCGGCGGTGGCCGTAGCTTTCTTTGTTCGTCGCGTCCTCCCACACCTCGCCCAGCACCACGGCGTCGGGATCCGTCGCTTTCACGCGGCTGCGCAGCGCCTCAAGGAAGCCGTCCGGCAGCTCGTCGGCCACGTCCAGCCGCCATCCGGCGGCTCCGGCGCGCTGCCATTTGGCCAGCACGCCGTCCTCGCCGCAGATATAGGCAAGGAACCCCGGCGACAGCTCGTCGACCTCCGGCAGCGTATCGAACCCCCACCACGACCGATAGTCGTTCGGCCAGCGGCGGAAGTGATACCAGCCGTAATACGGCGAGCTTGGCGATTCATACGCGCCCAGACCGGGATAGCGCCGCTCCCGGTCGAAATACACGCTGTCCGCCCCCGTGTGGCTGAACACGCCGTCCAGCAGGATGCGGATCCCCCGCTTTTTCGCCTCGTCCGTCAGGCGGCAAAAAGCCGCCTCGTCGCCCAGCAGCGGGTCGATCTTCGTATAGTCGGCCGTGTCGTAGCGGTGGTTGGATCCGGCCTCGAAGATCGGGTTGAGATACAGGCACGTCACGCCCAGCCCGGCCAGATAGTCCAGCTTTTCGCGGATCCCGTCCAGATCCCCGCCAAAAAAGTCGTTATTGAGCACCCGACCCTGCTCGTCCGGCCGCCACACCGGCTCCTCGTCCCAGTGCTCGTGCAGCACGCGGCCGTCCGGCACGCCTTCCTTCGCCGTGCCGGAGCAAAAGAACCGGTCAGGGAAGATCTGGTACATGATCCCGCCGGAAAGCCAGTCCGGCGTCGTATAGTCGGCGGCATACACGGTCAGCTGCCACATCGGCTCCTGCGTTTCGTAGGAATAGGCCGCCGTGCCGTCCGGGCGGCGGATCAGCCACCCCCGCCCCAGTGCCAGATCCAGCTGAAAGCCGTAAAATAGCAGCGCCGCCTCGCCGGGCGTGTAGCGGATGTCCCACCACTCGTGCTCGTCGCCGTCCATCCCGGCCCAGAACATCCCCATCACCCGGTCGAAGCAGCCGTCCTGCCGCACCACCAGCGCGGCGGCATGGCAGCCCCAGCAGCGCGGCAGACGGATGCGGAAATACACCGTCGTCCCGGCGGCTACCGCGCCGAACGGACGGCGGAACTCCTCACTGCGGCTGTCGAACGATACGGACATCTCGTTCCCTCCTCTTGCGCTCGTCAGACTTACCGCTTAGTATATCCCTTTTTCCTGCCGTTTGCAAGCCCCATGCCCATTCTGCAAGTTCTAAAGTCCGTTCCTGCATTATCGTCCGGATCCGCCGCGCACGTTCTGCCCCTGATATTTGGTATAGGAATGCTCCTTTTTCCCCGCATCACGGCCTTTTTGGCGGATCGGACGATCTGCCGCACGATAAGTTATCAAAAATTTAACAATTGGGGGCTTGCAAATCAATGCCCCTCCGTGTATAATGGGAGCCAGAACGAAAGGCTCAGCGGTGTTCGCACCGCCAACCGCGAAAGGAGTTTTCGATATGACCACGAACAAGACCGTGCTCGACTGGATCGAAGAGAAAAAGGCGCTCGTCTGCCCGGACGAGGTCGTCTGGATCGACGGCAGCGAGGAGCAGCTCGCCGCGCTGCGCGAGGAAGCGGTCAAGACCGGCGAAATGATCAAACTCAACGAGGAGAAGCTGCCGGGCTGCTACCTGCACCGCACGAAGGCCAACGACGTCGCGCGTGTGGAGAATCGCACCTTCATCTGCTCCCGCGAGAAAGAGAACGCCGGCCCCACCAATAACTGGTGCGACCCGCAGGAGATGTACAAGCGCCTGTACGACATCGCACGCGGCAGCTACAAGGGCCGCACGATGTATGTCATCCCCTTCTCCATGGGCCCGATCGGCTCGCCTCTGGCCAAGATCGGCATCGAGCTGACCGATTCGATCTATGTCGTGCTCAACATGGCGATCATGACCCGCGTCGGCCGGAAGGTGCTCGACACGCTGGGCGACAGCAACGACTGGGTGCGCGGCTTCCATGCCAAATGCGATGTCGACCCCGAGAAGCGCTATATCTGCCAGTTCCCGGAGGACAACGCGATCATCTCCGTCAACTCCGCCTACGGCGGCAACGTGCTGTTGGGCAAGAAGTGCTTCGCGCTGCGCATCGCCAGCTATCAGGGCTGGAAAGAGGGCTGGATGGCCGAGCATATGCTGATCCTCGGCCTGCAGAACCCGGAAGGCGAGATCCACTATGTCGCGGCGGCGTTCCCGTCTGCCTGCGGCAAGACGAACCTCGCCATGCTGATCCCGCCGGAGTACCTGCGTAAGAAGGGCTACAAGATCTGGACGGTCGGCGACGATATCGCATGGATGCGCATCGGCGCGGACGGCCGCCTGTACGCGATCAACCCGGAGAACGGCTTCTTCGGCGTCGCGCCCGGCACCAACGAGCATTCCAACTTCAACGCGCTCCAGTCCACGAAGAAGAACACCATCTTCACCAACGTCGCGCTCAACACCGACGACAACACCGTCTGGTGGGAGGGCCTGACCAAGGAGCATCCGGCCCACATGATCGACTGGCAGGGCCGTCCGTACGATCCGGCCAAGTACAACAAGGCCGACAAGTCCACCTACGCCGCGCACCCGAACTCCCGCTTCACCGCCCCGGCGGTCAACTGCCCCTGCATCTCGGACGAGTTCGATAAGGGCGCCGGCGTGCCGATCTCGGCCATCATCTTCGGCGGCCGCCGTGCCAAGTGCGCACCGCTGGTCTATCAGTCCCGCGACTGGGAGAACGGCGTGTTCATCGGCTCTGCCATGGCCAGCGAAACGACGGCTGCCGCCGCCGGTGCGGTCGGTGTCGTCCGCCGCGACCCGATGGCGATGCTGCCCTTCTGCGGCTACAACATGGGCGACTATTTCCGGCACTGGCTCGACATGGGCAAGAAGCTGGGCGACAAGGCCCCCAAGATCTTCAACGTCAACTGGTTCCGCACCGATGACGAGGGCAACTTCGTCTGGCCGGGCTTCGGCGACAATATGCGCGTGCTCAACTGGATCGTTGACCGCTGCGAGGGCAAGGCGGATGCGACCGAAACGGCGATCGGCTACGTGCCGAAGCCCGAGGACATCGACCTGACCGACCTCGACATGGATATGGACACCCTCAAGTCCATCCTCACCGTCGACCACGACGTGTGGACGAAGGAAGCGGCCGAGATCGAGGAGCACTACAAGAAGTTCGGCGACAAGCTGCCGAAGGAGCTGGTCGCGCAGCTCGCGACCCTCAAGAAGAACCTCGGCTGAGCTTAGACCTCGGCAAACATCCCCGGCGTGCAGATGCGCGCCGGGGACGTTTTTATGCATGAGCCGCATAAGCCGCAAAATGAAAAACGCGCCCGGCATTTCTGCCGGGCGCGTTCGCGTTCAGTAGATGATCACTCGTCGTAGCCCTTGGGGTTCTGGGACTGCCAGCGCCACGAGTCGCGGCACATATCCTCGATGTTCTTCTCTGCTTTCCAGCCCAGCAGCTCCGCCGCCTTGGACGGATCGGAATAACAGGTAGCCACATCGCCCGCGCGGCGGGGCGCGATGCGATACGGCACGTCCACGCCGTTGGCGGCCTTGAACGCCTTCACCAGATCGAGCACGCTGTACCCGACGCCCGTGCCGAGGTTGATCGCCTGCACGCCGTCATGCGCCAGCGCATAGCCCACGGCCTTGACGTGGCCCTTCGCCAGATCCACCACATGGATATAATCGCGCACGCCGGTGCCGTCGTGCGTATCGTAATCGTCGCCGAAAACGGACAGCTCCTTCAGCTTGCCGATCGCCACCTGCGAGATGTACGGCATCAGGTTGTTCGGGATGCCGTTGGGATCCTCGCCGATGCGCCCGCTCTCGTGCGCGCCGATGGGGTTGAAATAGCGCAGCAGCACCACCGACCACGCGGGATCGGACACGCACAGGTCGCTCAGGATCCCTTCGATCATGAATTTCGTGCGCCCGTAGGGGTTCGTGACCGCGCCGGTGGGCATATCCTCCTTCAGCGGCGAGGGATTACCCGTGCCGTATACCGTGGCGGAGGACGAGAAGATCATCCGCTTGCATCCGGCCTCGCGCATGACCTCGCACAGCGTCACCGTGCCGCCGACGTTGTTGTCATAGTATTCCAGCGGCTTCTGCACCGACTCGCCCACCGCCTTCAGCCCGGCGAAATGGATCACCGCGTCGATCTTGTGCGCGGCAAAGATCTTTCTCAAGCCCTCCGCGTCGCGGATATCGCACTCGTAAAACGGAAAGTCGCGCCCCGCCAGCTCCTTCACGCGCCGCAGCGCCTCCGGCTTTGCATTGTAATAGTTGTCGAGGACGACGATGTCGTACCCTGCCCCGAGCATCTCGATGCAGGTGTGGCTGCCGATGTATCCGCAGCCGCCGGTGATGAGGATCGCCATGATAAAGACCTCCGTATCCTTTGATCTGATCTGCCCTTTCGGGCTATCGACACGATCATTATACCCCGTCCGCGCCCGCTTTTCAATGCTCATTTGTTGCAGAAATGTGTAAAAATGCACCGATTTTCTCCTCCTCTCTCTTGCGCGAAGCAGCACATGGCTTTATAATACAGATAGTACCATCGATAGACAGGGGCACGACCGCCTGTCTATCGATGGTAATGAAAGCAAGGAAAGGAAGATCGACAATGGAACAGGTCAAGCCCACGCTCATCATCATGGCGGCCGGGATGGGCAGCCGCTTCGGCGGACTGAAGCAGATCTCGCCCGTCGGCCCGGCCGGCGAAAAAATCATCGACTATTCGGTATATGACGCGATCCACGCCGGGTTCGGCAAGGTCGTGTTCGTGATCAAGCACGCGATCGAGGAGGAGTTCAAAGCGCAGATCGGCGATACCGTGGCGCGGCACGTCCCGGTCAGCTACGTGTATCAGGAGCTGGACGCTCTGCCCGACGGCTACACCGTGCCGGAGGGCCGGCAAAAGCCTTGGGGCACGGGCCACGCGGTGCTCTGCTGCCGCGACGTCGTGCGCGAGCCGTTCGCCGTTATCAACGCCGACGACTATTACGGCCGCACGTGCTTCAAGCTCTTGGCCGAGCATCTCGCCCGCCCGCAGCATGACGCGCCGCTGCATTTCGCCATGGCGGGCTACCGCCTGTGCAACACCCTGACGGAAAACGGCTACGTTTCCCGCGGGATCTGCACGGTCGAACCGGACGGCCGCCTGACCGCGCTGACCGAGCGCACGCATATCGAGCTGCGCGACGGCGCCCCGATGTTCACCGAGGACGACGGCGCGACGTGGACGCCGCTCTCGCCGGACACCTACGTGTCGATGAACTGCTGGGCCTTCCCCGCCGGGACGCTCGACCACTTCTCTTCGCGTTTCTGCGCGTTCCTCGACGCCCACGGACAGGAGCTGAAAAGCGAATTTTACCTCCCCTTCGCCGTCGACGACATGGTCGAGAAGGGCGAGGCGGA
This sequence comes from Oscillospiraceae bacterium, assembly GCA_021640185.1. Taxonomy (GTDB): domain Bacteria; phylum Bacillota; class Clostridia; order Oscillospirales; family Acutalibacteraceae; genus UBA5905. Next base: position 6,772 of record JAJXDX010000075.1, read on the forward strand.
CGTGCGCGTACTGCCCACACCGGACAAGTGGTATGGCATGACCTACGCCGCCGATCACGAGATGGTGCGCGCCGCACTGGCCGAAATGACGAAAAACGGGATGTATCCGGAACGCCTTTGGGACTAAGCGGTTGACATTTTCCCCGCCGGAGAGTATACTATTAGGTATCATATGGCATTTGCCGGGAGGGTCATCATGCACAAGGATATCGAAAAAGTCTTGCTGTCGGAGGAAGAACTCAACGCCGTCATCGCCCGCCTTGCGGGCGAGATCGACCGCGACTACGCGGGCGAGGATAAGCATCTGGTGCTGCTGTGCATCCTCAAGGGCTCGGTCGTGTTCATGGGCGAGCTGATGAAAAAGCTCACCGTCCCGGTCGAGATCGACTTCATGCGCGTGTCGTCCTACGGCAGCGGCACGTCCACCACCGGCAACGTCAACATCATCCTCGATCTGATGCGCAAGGATCTTGATCGCTGCGACATCCTGATCGTCGAGGATATCATCGACAGCGGCCGCACGCTGTCGCATCTTGTGCAGTACCTCAAGCTCAAGGGCGCGCACAGCGTCAAGACCTGCACGCTGCTCGATAAGCCCTATCGGCGCGAGGTGCCCTTCACCGTCGACTATGTCGGCAAAGAGATCCCGGACGAGTTCGTCGTCGGCTACGGACTGGATTATAACGAGCGGTACCGCGCCCTCCCCTACGTCGGCGTGCTCAAGCGCAGCGTGTACGAAAAAGAGTAAAAACGCAGCGATGCTCCGGGGGATAATACCTCCGGAGCATCGCCTTATGCCGTGAAGGATCTCGCTTTTGCTCTGTGAAGGATGACGGGCTTACTTCAGGTTGTTCTCCTCATAAGCCTTGATCATCTTCTTCACCATCTGGCCGCCGATAGAGCCGGCCTGACGGGACGTCAGATCGCCGTTGTAGCCCTGCTTGAGCGAAACGCCGACCTCGTTCGCGGCTTCCATCTTGAAACGCTCAAGACCCTCGCGCGCCTCCGGAACAATGTTCTTGCTGGTCATCTTCTCACACCTCACTGTCGTTCGGCGGTCATCGCCGCCGTGTTTTTCTCGCGTTTGCAGTCATATTGTTTGCCCTGCCGCGCGATCCATACCTGACAGATCATGACAGCTTATGCAGTCTTTGCCACCGCGCCGAAAAAAGAAAAGCGAACATTTTGCAAAAAAACATTGCCTATTCAGAAATTTCGTGGTATAATATACACGTATAG
>JAJXDX010000076.1 GCA_021640185.1 Oscillospiraceae bacterium
GACCGCAGGCGTCGCAAACGGCGTCCATGATCGCAGTCTTTTTGCTTTTTTCGGTCAGGATGAGGACGAACTCCTGCTCGTCCTGTACCGGGGAAGAAAGCGCGTCGGCAGCGTTCTCGGTGCAGACGCGGCTGCCGCGCAGCACCGTGCCGCCGGTGGCTCCGGCGGCCGAGGCAGCCTTGACGACTTCCTCGGAGAAGCCGCGTGCGACCGAGATCCAGATCGCGGCATAGCGTTTTTCGTCCTTCGTCTGCATGGCGGATCCCTCCTCGTCTTCCTGCGGTGCGGTGGGGGACAGCGTGGCGAGCACGCGGTCTTGCATGGCGGACAGCGGCACGGTGAACCCGATCCCGCCGCCGCGTTCGCGGATGGCGGCGCGCCGCGTGAGCGCGGCGAACACGGCCGATGCGCCGTCACGCGGGACGAGCGCGATCAGCAGAGTGCGCGCTGTGCCGCCCAGCCCGAAGATATCGAGCAGCTCGCTGGGCGCTGTTCCTTGGCCGGAGCAGCGGTGCAGGATGGGCAGATGCAGCTCGCGCAGCGCATTTTTCAGGCGGTTCTCCCGCTCGCTGGGGATGATGCAGCACAGCAGCCGCGGGCGTAAGGCGTCATTGGCGCTCATAGCTCCTCCTCCAGTTCCACGATCTGTTCGCGGGCGGCGGACTTGCCGGTCTGCCGCCGCTCGCGCGCGGCATACAGCAGACCCATCAGCTGGATGGCGATCAGCGGCGCCAGCGCGACGAGCGCGATCACGCCGAAGGCATCCGCCACCACGTTGCCGCCGGCGGCGATGCACACACCGATCGACAGCGGCAGCAAAAACGTCGAGGTCATCGGTCCGCTGGCCACGCCGCCGGAGTCGAACGCGATGCCGACGAACACCGGCGGGACGAAGCGCGACAGGATCAGTGCCGCGGCGTAGCCCGGAACGAGGATCCAGTAGATCGAGAACCCGAGCATCGCGCGCAGCATGGCGGCAGCCACCGCACAAGCGACGCTGAGCGACAGCGCAGTCTTCATGCCGTGGCGGCCGATCGCACCGCCGGTCAGCTCCTCGACCTGCACGTTGAGCACGTGCACGGCAGCCTCTGCGCCGACGATGCTGTAGCCGATCAGCGCGCCGACGATCGGCAGCAGAAAGCGGTATCTTCCTTCCGCCAAGGCGTGGCCGAGCAGATTGCCGACGGGGGCGAACCCGACGTTCACGCCCGCGAGGAACAACACCAGACCGATGTAGGTATAGATGAACCCGACCGCCATACGGCGGACCTCATGCCGATGAAAATAGCGGGTGACCGCCTCGAACCCGGCGAACAGCACCGCGACCGGCGCGATGCTGATGGCGACCTCCGCCGCGTATTTCGGCAGGCAGACGACGAACTGATGCAGCACGTCCTGCGTGGTGGTGACGGGCGGGATCTCGGCGATGTGATACAGCGCCTCGGACGGGTCGTAGACGATGCCGAGCAGCATGACCGTCATGATCGGGCCGATGCTGCACAGGGCGATCAGGCCGAAGCTGTCGGCGGAGCCGGAACGGTCCGCCCGCATGGAGGCCAGACCGACGCCGATCGCCATGATGAACGGTACGGTCATCGGCCCGGTGGTGACGCCGCCGGCATCGAACGCGACGGCGATGAAGCTGGACGGGGCGGGGATGCTGAGCAAAAACAGCCCTGCATACAGCACGAGCAGCAGCCGGGGCAGCGAAAGCTGGTGGGTGATCCGCAGCACCGCCAGCACCAAAAACACGCCCACGCCGATGGCGACCGACCAGATCAGCACGCGGCTGGGGATCGAGGCGACCTGATCGGCCAGCACCTGCAGATCCGGCTCGGCGATCGTGATGAGCACACCGAGCAGGAACGCGCTGACGATCAGCAGGACCGGGCGGCGCTTTTTGGACAGGTACGCACCGATGCCCTGACCGAACGGGGTCATCGCCGTTTCGGCACCGAGCTGGAAAAAGCCCATGCCGACGATCAGCGCCACCGCGCCGGTCAAAAACATGGCGATCGTCCCGACTTCCATCGGAGCGAACGTCAGGCTGAGCACCAGCACGATCAGCGTGATCGGCAGAACGCTCATGAGCGAACCGCGCAGCTCCTGTTTGAGTTTTTCGTTCATGGGCAGTCCCTCCTTCATCGGTCGGTGGGGCATCGCTCTGCGCGTGGCTGCTGTGTTATTTCTATGCCGGCGCGGACGAAAAATATTTTGTCTATTCTACCATATCCCGCGAGGATATGCAAGCCTCTTATCGGAAAACGATCGATACGTGCTGATTTGGCACAAGAAACGTGCCCTTTTTGTTGTCTGTCGACAGCACACCGGGCAGCCGGAACAATGGCCGGAACATCTGCCCGATGGGCATGAAAAACGGGCGGCCGCGGGACCGAAAGGTACCGCGGCCGCCCGGTGATCTATCGTACCGTCAGCGGACAGTGTGCCGTTTGGCAAACGGCAGAGACAGGGCACCGCACAGCAGTGCGGCGGCAAAGGAGATCGCCGCCTTGAGCGGCACCATATGAATGAGGCTTCGAAGAAAATACACCGACGGCTCCGCCGCCAGCCTTAGCCTCATGCCGGGGACGGCAAAGCAGATGAACAGATAGGCGGCGATGAACGCGGCCGCGAACACGGCGGCGGATATGGCTTTGGCTTTCATTCGTGCATCCTCCTTTGGCCGGGTCTTGGCTTTGGCCGATCAGCTATCTTCGGGCATCAGGACGACGGACTGCTTTCCGAGATCTGCGAAGCGGGCCAGCACCACGTCGCGCGGATAGGTGGCATATGCGGTCTTTTGCGGGTCGGCGAAGGTGAACGTCGTGTCGGTGTAGCCGATCAGCACCAAACAATGCTCGCCGGTGGGGAAGGTGAATTCCGTGCCGTCGTCCAGCCGCCACGTGGCACCCGGACGGACTTCCTTCATCTCTCCGGTCGCCCACATGATCACGGGGATGCCCTTGTCGATATAGTCGCGGCACAGATCGTCGAGCGATGTGCCGGTGGTTTCGCGCACCCGGGCGGGATCTTTGCCGATGTCGGGCAGATAATCGCGCATCAGCTGGGCGATGACCGGCGCAAAGCAGCCGTAGCTGTTTTCCGACCGCGGGTCACCGACGAAGACCTTGCGCAGATCCGGGCCGCGGCGCATGGCGAAGATGTTGCCGTTAGGATAATAAAAATCGAGGCTTTGCGGCAGATAGTCGTCGACGAGGGTCGCGACGGAAACATCGATGCCGTTGAAATCCAGCACGATGGCGGCACTGACGATCTCGCACCCGGTGGGCCAGTCCGGGTACTGACAGATCGGTCGGACGGCCAGATCGCCGCTTTTGGTGTGCGGCACCGAGTAGCTGACGTTGACCGGAGGCTCGGACAGCGGGTCGCCGACATCGACCGGCCGGTCGGGGCCGAACAGGATCAGCAAGGATACGCCGATCATCACGGCGGCGGCTGCGAACAGCACCGCGCATACGGCGAACATCGGGCTTTTCTTTTTGGCGGCGCATCGGCCGGAGTGTTTTGCTTGACTGGGCAAGTCGATCGCTCCTTTTGCGTTGATATGCCTATTATACAGTCGGATCGTATCCAAACTGTATCCGGAACGTATCCGAAATGTGATCTTTAAGCCAGTCCGATCAGCAGAGAGATCGGCAGCTCCTCGTCGGTCGCGGCGCCGTTTACCGACGGGATGTACAGTCGATCCTCCACGCCGTAGGTATGATAAAAGGCGCGGATCCGTTTTTCCGTTTCGTCATCGAGCAGCAAGCGGGGATCCTTTCCGTCGTAGCCGATGTACTCGAAGCGTATCGGCAGGCCGGTGCTTTCTTCATAGAGCATGTTGAAATCGCCCGACTGGACGGTGACGACGGTCAGCAGATGCGGCGTGTCCTCCAGCACGACCAGCAGATACTCCGCGAAGGCGATGATCTGGTCGGCCGACGACAGGCATTCTTTTTCCAAAAAAGCGACGAGCTCGCTTTGCTCCGGCGAGCCGCAGATCTGCTCCAGCATCGCCGTTACCGTGTCGAGATAATACTGCGGCTCGCGCACCGGGGCGTCCAGCGTGGTGACTTGGACCTTGCCGTCGATGTCGGAGGCGACGCTGACGAGATCGGCGATCTCCTCCGGGGTGAGCGCCGCCGGTTCGGTCAGGGCGACGGAGCGCACCTGCGCTTTGGCGGCGTTGCGCGCCGTGCGCTGCCGCCAAAGGACGGGCAGCAGAAAAAACAGCGCCGTCAGCAGAGCGAGCCCGGCGGCGGGGAGGACGATGCGCAGACGTTTCATCCTTCGGCCTCCTTTCCGGTGTCGGCGGTCTTTAGGCACAGCGATACCTGCGTGCCTTTGCCCGGCGTGCTGGCAAACTGCAGGCGCGTTCCGTGCATCGCCGCGATGCGGCTGCACAGCGCCAGCCCCAGTCCCGCGCCGCCTTGGCTGCGTGCGCGCGACTTATCGACCATATAGAACGGGTCGGTCAGCTTGTCCAGACTTTCCGGCGGGATGCCGCAGCCGCAGTCGGTCACGGTCAGGCGATAGCCGTCCGCGGCCGCCGTGCCGGTCAGCGTGACCGTCTGCCCCGGCGCGGAGGCTTTGCAGGCATTGTCGATCAGATTGGTCAGCAGCGAGATCAGCAGCGGCGGCTCGGCCAATACCGTGCCGGGATCGGCCGAAAAGCAAAGTTCGATCCCCTTTTTGTCGGCGACGGGGGCAAGCGTTTTTTGCAGACCCACGAACAGGTGCGGCATATCCGTCGGGACGAGCTGCGGGTCGCTGTGCTGCATGACCTGCATCTCCAGCAGGCGCATCGCCATCTGCTCCAGCCGCCGGCCCTCACGGTAGATCGTGTCGGCCGCCTCGCGGCTCTCCTGCGCCGACAGGGGATAGGAGCGCAGCATATCGGCATAGCCGATCACGGCGGTCATCGGGGTCTTGAGCTCGTGCGTGAAATCGCCGACGAAGCGGTCGCGCCGCTCGATGTCCTCGCGCAGCTCGTTCGTGCGCTGCTCGATGGCGCGCGCCATGCGGGAGATGTCCTCGGTCAGCTGGCGGATCTCCTCGCTGCCGCCGTCCCGCGCGGCGGGCGGCAGACAGCGCTGCGCGTGGTCGCCGCCATCGTCGGCGATCCGCCGGGCGGCATCCGACAGCCGTCCGATCGGCTGCACGATGCGGTGTGCCGCGATCATCAGCACCGCCGCGCTGACGACCGCCTCGCACAATAAGGTGACTGCGTACTGGCGAAACAGCTTGTCCTGCTGCGCGTGCACCGATGCAAGATCTGTATCTGTACGCAGAAAAAAGGCTTGTCCGCCGGTATCCGCGCGGGTGACCGCCGTGAACGTGCTGCCGGCAGTGAAGCTGCACTGCTGCGCGGTGCCGAGCGAAAGCAGCGTGTCCGCATAGGCGGCCGCGCCGTGCAGCAGCGCGTCGGTATCCTCGGCGGAGCAGACGGTCAGCGTCTGTCCGCGCTGCGCCCCCGTCAGGGCGGACAGCTGGCGCGCCGCGCTCTGCGGCGTTTCGCCGCTGCGCGCGCACAGGGTGAGGAACACCTGCGCGGCATAGGTGTTCGCCGTCAGGGCATTGTCCGTGCAGGCGGCAAGGGCGGCATCGGCGGCGCCGGTGGTCAGGATGAAGCCGCCGATGCCGGCCGTCAGCAGCACGATGCCGTAAACGATGAAAAACAGCTTGTAGCGCAGCTTCATGTGTCCTCCGCCGCCAAGCGGTAGCCGACTTTGTATACCGAGCGGATGTCCTCCGACAGCCCGAGCTTTTTGCGCAGGCGCTGGATGTGCAGATCGACCGTGCGCGTATCGCCGTACCACGGCTCGCGCCACACCTGCTCATAGATCGTTTCGCGGTACAGGGCCGCGCCGCGGTTGCGCATAAGCAGCAGCAGGATCTCGTATTCCTTGAGCGTCAGCTCCACCGGCTGTCCGCCGCGGGTGACGGTGTGTGACACCGTGTCGATCGCGATGTCGCGATAGGTCAGGTGCGCCTCCACCTTATGCAGGCGGCGCAGCACCGCCTCGATCCGGGCGATCAGCTCCGCCACGGCGAACGGCTTGACGAGGTAGTCCTCTGCGCCCAGCCGCAGGCCGTGCACGCGGTCCTCTACGCTGCCTTTGGCGGTGAGGAAGATCGCCGGGGTATCATATTCCTTTAGATAGGTCAAAAGGTCGTAGCCGTCGATGTGCGGCAGCATGATGTCCAGCAGGGCAAGGTCGAAACGTCGCTCCTCGATCAGGCGCGCCGCCTCCTGCCCGTCGGCCGCCGTTGTGCAGGCGTAGCCGTTTTTCGTCAGCGCCAGCTGCACCAGCGCGCGGATCGACGCATCGTCCTCCGCGACCAAGATCTCGATCCGTCCCATATGCCGCACCTCCTGTCTTATCCGGTCTTGGAAAAGGATACCACCGCTTTGTATCTTTTTTGTATCATTTCCGCTTGATCGACAGGATGCTTTCGTCAGCCTCGCCGTACAGGGTGTATTCGCCAAGGGTCTTTCCGTCGGTCAGCTGGGTATCGACCATCTGGGCGGTCAGTTTGCCGTTTTTGAGGAACAGCAGAGCATTATCGTACTTATCCGGGGCAAAGCGCAGTTCGATCACGGCGGCGCCCCGTTCGATCTGCGCGGCGATGGACGCGGCGATCTGGCGGCGCTGATACGTGTCGATATACGTGCCGCTGCGGATGAAGAAGTTATCCGCCGTGTCTTTGCACACCGTCGCAGCAGATTGACCGGGCGTGATCTCGCGCGAGAGCTCGATAAGCTCCGTCGAAAGATTGAAATAGTTATGGCGGAGCATATCCTCGCTGTCGTCCCACGTCACGTCGACATGATAGAACTTGCCGTTGACGGAAACGACGTTCCACATATGATCCTCGCCCGTGCGGCGGCTTTTGCCGGTCACCAGCGTCGAGCGCATCCCGACGCGCCGCAGCAAAAGCTGCATGGCGCGCGAATAGCCCTCGCATACGGCGCGGCCCTGCGTCAGCGCGCCGTAGGCGGAGAACGCCGCCGGGTGCGCGTCGTAGCCGGTGGCCGCCGCCTCGTCATCGTAGGTGCAGATGCCCGCCAGCCGGTCGTGCAGATACAGTTCGGTCAGATATTCGTCGTTCGTCGACGGGCGGCCGGACAAGATCCGGTCGATGGCGTGTTCCATCATCTGCTGCGCCGTCTGCCGCGTGTCCGCATCCATCCAGTAGCGCAGCACCAGCGTATCGTAATGCGGTGCGCCGTCCTTTTCGTACCCGGTCAGGCCGAACAGGTTGCCCACGTAAAAAAACTGCGGGTTATCGCGGAAGAACCCGGCGTACAGCTGCTGCGCCTCCTCCTTGGAGGACAGCGTATACGGCAGCGTGATGCGGATGCCCGGCTGCGGGACGTCGTTTTCTTCCACCGTGACCTGCTCGTCTTTGGCAAAGGTGTCGGTCAGGGCGGTGTACAGCGAGCCGTAGCAGGCGCGCAGCCGATCGTTCATCTCGCGGTAGGCCCAGTTATCCTCGAAGGCCGAAAGGTAGGCGGTGGGATCCGGCGCGGTCTTCCCGCCGGACAGCAGGCCGGACAGCAGCGTGCGCAGGTCGGCTGCGGCGCAGCCGGTGCAGCCGAGGAGCAGGCAGGCGGCGAGAGCTGCGGCTGCCGCCCGCAGGAGCGGGCGGGACGTCATGCGGGTACGGCGGGTCATGATGCGCTCCTTTCTTCGGTCTGCGGGACGAGCAGGGCGTCTTTTTCGGTCACCTCGACCGTCACGCCGCCTTCCCGTTCGGTCAGGGCGGCGAGCGCTTCGCGCCGCGCCGTCAGATCGCCGATGCGCAGATCCGTGCGGGCGATGTTGGTCAGCGCGGCGAAATCCGACGTGAGCGAGCGCCCGGCGACCAGATACTGCCGCGCCATGGCGGCCAGCAGATCGGCGGTGATGCGCTCGCGCAGGGCGGGATCCTTCCAGCCGGTGAAGCGC